>CACXDX010000001.1 GCA_902766525.1 uncultured Bacillota bacterium
CGATCTCGATCTTGAGGCGGTGAAAAATCGTAAAGATGATTGGATCATCAAGCCCGAAGACGACTATGATTCTCACGGTGTTTACGCCGGGAAAGATATGACCGGAGAAGCATGGAAAGAGACGGTGGCAAAATGTCTGGATCGTCATTTTGTGGTGATGCGCTATCATACGCCCTGCCGGTGTGAGATCGCGCTGCCCTATCGCGATGAAACGGCAAAAGACCCCCACGGTATCGAAAAATACTACTCCATGACGGGGATTTATTCCTTTAACGGCAAACATCACGGTTTCTTCAGCCGCATGGGCAAGGAAGGCGTGATCTCCGAAAGCCACAACGGCGTCAGCATTCCTTCTTTCCGTATACTTTAACATAATCGATGTTGCCGCTTTCCGGGAAGAGATATGAAATTCATAATCATAAAAAAAATAGTGTTTTTGTGAATAATGATTGAAATCATAATAGTTTTATGATAAAATGACTACAGTATAATTTTATAATTATGGAGGTATGGAAACAAATGAAAAAAATTTTTGCTGTGATTTTGGTTTTCTGCTTATGTATTTCTATGGGATTGCTGACTGCCTGCGGAAGCAAGGATGACGCCGCCGCCGACGCGACGAGCGATGCCGATAACGTGATCACGGTCGGTCTGATGTCCGGCTATCAGCCCTATGAGTATCAGGAAGAAGACGGCACCTATGCCGGTTTCGATGTTGACGTGATTACCGAAGTATTAAACAGAGCCGGTTACGATGTGGAATTCTATATGGTTCAATGGGATGCTCTGCTCCCCGCCGTTGAATCCGGCTATTGTGATCTCGTTGCCTGCCAGCTGGCGAGAAGTGATTCCCGCATCAACGAATACTATATGTCCACCGTTCCCTATTTTGAAGGCGGCGGCTCCATTGCCGTGAAAGCCGGTACGGAAGTGCCCAATCTTGAAGATCTCGCCGCCAGCGGCGATGCCATCGGTGTGACCGTCGGTGATGCCTGGACTTCCTTCCTTGAAGATTATAACGCCGAAAACAATGACGCTTTGAATCTTCAGTATTACAGCGAAGACATCAGCACCATCATTCAGGACATTGTCAGCGGACGTATCGTTGCTACCCTGAATGAACCCAATGTTATGAAAGAACGCGCCAAAGTCCTCGGTATTGAAGATCAGCTTGATATCAGCACCGATCTCTACGGCAACTATTTCGCTACCTTCGCTTTTGCGCGTACCGATGAAGGCAAAGCGTTAAGAGACGAGCTCGACCAGATCGTTACCGAAATGCTCAACGACGGTTCCCTTGCTCAGATCAGCATGGACAACTTCGGCGTTGATTACACCGCTAACTGCCTTGACAATATCGACGACAGAGATGAATGCGAAGTTACGGAATGATATCGTAACAAAAAATAATACTGCAAAGGGGAGTATACCTCCCCTTTGTATTCCATTATGATCGTTTTTTACGTGATGTGGTGATAATCCTCAAAAAAAGGGTGTGAGGTTATGGACATACTTGATCTTCAATTTATGATTGACTGTGTTCCGCAAATCTTTATCCAGGGCGTACCGATTGCATTGAAGATCGGTCTTGTTTCTTTCTTTTTCGGATTGTTGATAGGCCTGGTGAACGCATTATTTAAAATTTATAAAGTTCCCGTCATGAGTCAGCTCGCGACGGTCTACATCTCATTCTTCCGCGGAACGCCGTTAATGGTGCAGATCTTGATTTTCTATTACGGTATCCCCATTATTCTGCGGGCGGTCAATGCGAAATACGGTACCGGTATCGATGTCAGCGGCGTTCCCGCCATTGACTATATGTATATCGTCTATTCTTTGAACATCGGTTCCTATCTTTCGGAATCGACCCGTTCGGCCATTCTGTCCGTTCCCCACGGCCAGGTGGAAGCCGGCTATACTCTGGGGATGTCGACGCCGAAAATCCTGCGCCGCATCATCATTCCTCAGGCGCTTACCGTGGCTTTGCCGAACTATGGGAATACTTTCATCGGCCTGCTGAAGGATACTTCTTTGGCCTTTATTGCCTCTGTCCCGGAAATTATCGGTCAGGCGAAGATCATTGCCGGTCGTACCAGTATGTTCTTTGAATCCTACATTGTGGCCGCGCTCATCTATTGGCTGCTTTGCATCATTCTCGAACAAGTTCTGCGGATTCTCGAAAAAAGGGCGCGCAGACATGAAAGGAGGGCTTGATCATGCCGTTTATGGATATTAAAGGTCTCCGCATGAGTTACGGCTCCAACGAGGTGCTGAAAGGCGTGGATCTCTCGGTGGAAAAAGGGCAGCGCGTGATCATCATGGGCCCTTCGGGTTCGGGGAAATCCACTTTTCTTCGCTGTCTCAATCATCTGGAAAAATCAAGTCACGGTGAGATGGTTTTTGACGGACGCACCATCAATATGGGAAAATGGACGAAAAGTGATATTCGTTTCGTCCGCGCCGACAGCGCCATGGTTTTCCAAAACTATAATCTTTTTGCTCACCGTACGGCGCTTGAGAATGTGATGGAAGGTCTTGTTCAGGTCAAAAAGATCAAGGCCGATGAGGCGCGAAAGACGGCGGAATATTATCTCGACAAAGTCGGGATGCTGGAAAGAAATGACTATTATCCCTCAGCGCTTTCCGGCGGTCAGCAGCAGCGTGCAGCCATTGCCAGAGCGTTGGCCATGAATCCCAAGGTCGTGTTTTTCGATGAACCGACCTCCGCGCTGGATCCGGAACTTGTCGGCGAAGTGCTCAACGTCATGAAACAGGTGGCGGAAGAGGGGATGACGATGCTCGTCGTTACCCACGAAGTGAGCTTTGCCCGGGACGTTGCCGATGTCGTTGTTTTCATGGATGGCGGAGTCGTCGTTGAAATAGGCCCGCCGGAACAGGTCCTTGACAATCCTCAGCATGAACGGACGCAGAAGTTCCTGAATATGATCAGTCAGGATCACGGCATCGGTCTCGGCGAAGAGGGCAAAACGGTTCAGCCGAATGCTCAATCCTATACAATCAAAGCCAAAAGAACAGTTCCGAGGAAATAACTTTCCGCTTTTCTCATAAGAATCGTAAAACTAACAGAATATAAAGGAGAAAGCTCAAATGTATATCAATGACGCAAAAGCCGAAATACGTCAAGGATTGGATTATCTGTCTCGCGAGGATATGGAAGCGATCCACTGCGGAGCATTGGAAATTCTTGAAAGCGTCGGTATGGACGTTCACCATGAAGAAGCTCTGAAATTATTAAAAGAAGCCGGAGCGCGCATTGACGGCAGTCGTGTTTATTTTCCCCCGCATCTGGTGGAATGGGCGCTGAAACAGGCTCCGTCCTATATCATGCTCTACGATCGCGACGGAGAACCCGCCATGCTGCTTCAGGGCAGAAATGCCTATTTCGGTACCGGCAGTGACTGCCCTCATCTGGTGGATACATTCACCGGAGAACGTCGGTTCTGGACAAAGAAGGATGTGGAAGACGCCATTAAAATCGTGGATGCTTTGCCCTATATCGATTTTACCATGTCCATGGGGCTGATCAATGATCTGAATCCCAAATCTCACTATCAGGAACAGTATGCGGTGATGATCCGCAATACCACCAAGCCTCAGGTGATCATTGCCGAAAACGCGGCTTGTCTCGATGATGTTTGCCGCATGGCGGCGGCGGTTCGCGGCGGCATGGATCAGCTCAGTCAAAAACCGTTGTTCGTGCTCTACGATGAACCCACCTCTCCGCTGGTCAATACCTTTGAAGCGCTGGATAAACTCCTGTACATGGCGGAAAAAAGATTGCCGACGAATTACGCCTGCGGCATGATGAGCGGCTCTACCGGCCCCGTGACCCAGGCCGGCGGCGTCACCCTTGCCACCGCGGAAAATCTGGGCGGTCTTGTCATTCATCAGTTGAAAAATCCCGGAGCGCCTTTTGTGTTCGGCGGCGGGATGTCCAATACCGATATGGTTTCCATGCAGCCCTCCTATGTTTCACCGGAAGCTTTTCTCACCGGCTCCGCGCTGACTCAGATGGGGCGGGAAATGTATTCACTGCCTACATGGGGATTTGCCGGATGTTCCAATTCAAAAGTCGCGGACACTCAGGCCGTGAATGACGCCGCTTCCTTTATCTGGCATCAGGCTCTCACGGGCTGCAACATCAATCATGATGTCGGTTATCTGGAGTTCGGTCTGGCTTTTTCCTTTGATCTTCTGGTCATGTGCAATGAGACCATTTCTCAGGTACGCCGCTGCTTCAAGGGTGTACCGGTCAACAGAGAAACCATCGCCGTAGACGCGGTGAAAGAAGTGGGCCCCGGCGGTCATTTCCTCGGCATCGATCATACCTTCCGCCATTTCAAAGAAAACTGGCAGCCGGATCTCAGCGACAGAAATCTCTATGAGACCTGGCAGATGAACGGCGCCAAAACCATGGAAGAACGGACAAAGGAAAAGATCCGTGAGATCATTGACAACCATGTCCCCAAAGCGCTTCCCGCCGATGTCGACGCGGAAGTGGAAAGAATTTTGCGGGAGATCATCGAAAAGAATCGTTAAGGGAGGAACAAAATGTCATTTCGTGATGTAGATCCCGATCTGGTCGGGTTTGCCACCAAGGCCATGCGCGGCGGTAAATGGTATGATGAAAACGCCGGAGCATTGAATGTCCCGATTTATATGTCCAATGCTTATCGTTTTGACGATGTGGAGGACGGAAAAAACAAATGCTACGATAATCAGAACGGCCACTGCTATTCCCGAATCTCAAATCCCACATGGGATTTGTTTGAGAAGACCTTTGCGATTTTGGAAAAAGGGGAGCAGGCGATGATTACCGCCAGCGGTGTGGCGGCCATTTCCACGCTTTGTTTGACCGTATTGGAACAAGGCGATCATGCGATTTGCGATAATACCACCTATTCCGCGACGTCATACATATTCAATACTTTGCTGCCGAAATTCGGGGTGGAAACGACGATCCTTGATTTTCGTGATTTGGCGGCGGTGGAAAAGGCCGTTCGTCCCAATACGAAAATGATCTATTTTGAAACACCCTGTAACCCGACGCTGAAGGTCGTTGATATTGCCGGCGTTGCCGCGATCGGTAAAAAATACGATATCCTTACCGCCATCGATTCCACTTTTCAGACGCCGTATCTGACGAATCCTCTGACAATGGGCATCGATTGCGTCATCCATTCGGCCACGAAATATATCTGCGGTCACGGCGACGCCATGGGCGGCGTAGCCGTGGGCAAGAAAAAGCTGATCAATCGCTTGAAAGAGGATGGATTGAAAAATCTCGGCGGCTGTGCTTCGCCGGCCAATGCTTATATCATGATGCGCGGTTTGAAAACGCTGGGCATGCGTGTTCAGCGTCACTGTGATAATGCCATGAAGGTGGCGGAATTTCTCGAACAGCATCCGAAAGTCGAAACGGTATATTATCCGGGACTCAAAAGTCATCCCCAGCATGATCTGGCGGCAAGCCAGATGCACGGAGGCTTCGGCGGAACGATGGCCTTTGAAGTCAAAGGCGGTATCGAAGGCGGCATCACCCTTATGGAAAATCTCGATGTTTTGACCTTGGCCGTGTCCCTCGGAGATACCGATACGCTGATCCAGCATCCGGCATCCATGACGCACTGGTATGTGCCGAAGGAAGACCGGGAAGCTGCCGGTATCAGCGACGGCCTGGTTCGCCTTGCTGTCGGTTTGGAAGAACCGGAAGATCTCATCAATGATCTGGACAAGGCCCTCGCGAAAATCAAAGACTGA
>CACXDX010000002.1 GCA_902766525.1 uncultured Bacillota bacterium
GAAGGACGAATAAGGATGCGGCCTTTTTCCGCCAGCTTCGCTTCGGCGTCGGCAATCGCATCGGCAATCGCCCGATTATCCTTCCATTCATCACGGCGATCAACGGTAATATTATAAAGCAGCTGGGGTAACGCTGTCATAACCGAAGCCAATTCTTTTAAACTCTTCCCCGTTTCCGCGATGATCTTTAAAACCATCAATGAAGAAAGGATGCCGTCACCGGTGGGATTATAATCGGAAAGGATCAGATGACCCGACTGTTCCCCGCCGAGATTCGCACCGACGCGGTCCATCTCGGTCATCACATTTTTATCTCCGACCGAAGTCACGCCCATGCTGATACCGATCTTTTCCATCGCCAAACGCAGGCCGAGATTGCTCATAACGGTCACAACCAGATGGTTTCCCTTCAGTTGTCCCTTTTCTTTTAAATAAGCCGCCATAACAGCCATGGCTTTATCACCGTCGACAATGTTGCCTTCATGATCGGCAAGGATCAGGCGATCACCGTCGCCGTCATAGGCAATACCGATATCCGCTCCGATATCCTTCACTTTCATAGCCATAGATTCGGGTTTGGTCGATCCGCAGTGATCATTGATATTCACACCGTCATAATCGGTATTGATCGCGATGACTTCGGCGCCGAGATCCCTGAGAAGTTCCGGAGCCCAATCAGAAGTCGCGCCGTTGGCCGTATCCACAACAAGTCTGTAGCCTTTCAGATCCAGCGGGAAAAACCCCTTTAAACGAGCGATATATTCTTTGCCGCCGTCGGGACAATCAACCACATAGCCGATCTTATCTTCGCTGCAAAGTTCCGGATCTTCTTTGGATGATAATATCGCTTCGATCTGCGCTTCCTGGTCATCGGGACATTTGCGTCCGTCAGCGCCGAAGATTTTGATGCCGTTATCCCAGAAGGGATTGTGAGATGCGGAAATAACGACACCCGCATCGGCGCCCCGTTCTCTGACAAGAGCGGAAACGGCAGGTGTGGGAATAACACCCAACCGGAGCATGATACCGCCATAGGCCGTGATGCCGGCAGCGAGCGCGCCTTCCAGCATATCACCGGAAAGTCGGGTATCTCTGCCCACGATAATCAAAGGGCGCTCCGTTTTTTCTTTTAAAGTCACGGTAAGAGCCATACCGATGCGGTAGGCCAGCTGCGGGGTGAGTTTTTCATTCGCTTTACCGCGAACACCATCGGTTCCGAATTGTTTTCCCATCTTTTCCTCCGATTGTTTTTATATCTTTACCGTCAGCGATTTAAAACGGTTCTTTGACCATGAGCCATAAAGCAACGGCCAGCGCCAAAGAGAGAGCTTTGTAAAGTAAATCGTATTTATCCAAAAAATATTTGATCTTTCCCATTATTTTGACCGCCTCTTTCCCTTTTTCTTCTTGCGGCGATTGTCACTGTAAAAATCCCGCAGCAGCGTTTCGACTTCTTCAACGGAAAGATGTTCCATAAAATTGCCGTTTATTGCCGCGGAGATCAGTCCCGTTTCTTCGGAAACGACCAGAGAAAGGCCGTCGGAGACCTCGGAGATTCCGATAGCGGCGCGATGACGTGTTCCGTAGGAAGGATCCAGACCGGCGTCATCGGTAAGAGGGACAATGCAAGCCGCCGCGGCAATACGGTTGCCGCACAGGATCACGGCACCGTCATGAAGAGGCGCGTTTTTAAAGAAAATATTTCCCAAAAGCTCACTGCTGACCGCAGCGTCGACGGCAATACCGGTATTGATATAATTTTTTAAGCCTGTCTTCCCTTCCAAAACGATCAATACGCCCGTTTTACTGTCGGCCGCCGCAGACAGAGTCTTGACGATCTCAATGATTTGCCTTTCCTTATGAGCAACCTTGGGTGAACTCAAAGACGCACCTTTGCCGCCCAGACGTTCCAGCAATCCCCTGAGCTCCGGCTGGAAAACAATGATCAGCATCAACAGGAACACACTCCAGCTTTTGCTCAGCAGAAGATGGACAACTTCCAAATCGAGCCAGCCGCTGAGATAATAGATAATGATCAGCAATACGACACCTTTGGCCAATTGCATGGCGCGATTGCCTTTAAGGAAGACCAATATTTTATATATAATAAATGCCAGTATCAGAATATCCGCCGCATTGACGATAATTTCCAGAGGCAACGGCATATCATTCACCTCATTTGGGGGTTAAAAAATATTTTTCTTCATTGTACCACCTCTCTGCCGTTTTTGCAAATCGAATCGAAAAAAGGGAACTTTAGTATGATTTTTGAATGTCCTTACGCAAACGGGCGATGATCCTCTTTTCCAAACGAGAAATATAGGATTGAGAAATACCCAAAACGTCGGCGACTTCCTTCTGGGTCTTTCCGTCTCCGGTATTACCCAACCCATAGCGCAGTTCAATAATGGTCCGATCTCTTTCGCTCAGCTTTAAAAGGGCCTCTCTCAATAAAGCGCGATCCACCTCTTCTTCGATGCCCCGGGAACAGAGATCCGGGTCCGTACCCATAATATCCGACAGCAACAGTTCATTACCGTCCCAATCAACATTTAAGGGCTCGTCAAAAGATACCTCTCCCCGGGTTTTGCTGTTTCGACGTAAAAACATCAAAATTTCATTTTCAATACAGCGGGAAGCATACGTTGCCAATTTAATTTTTTTGCTGACGTCAAAGGTATTGACGGCCTTGATCAAACCGATCGTACCGATGGATACGAGATCCTCGATATTGACGACGGTATTCTCAAAGCGGCGGGCGATGTAAACGACGAGGCGCAGATTATGTTCGATCAGCGTCGCCCGCGCCGCGGAATCACTCTCCGCCATCCTTCCCAAAAGTTCTTTTTCCTCCGCTGCAGACACCGGTGCAGGCAAAACATCGGAACCGCCGACGTACAAAATCGTCTTA
>CACXDX010000003.1 GCA_902766525.1 uncultured Bacillota bacterium
GACGATCAAAGGCGCCGTCAAAAATCTCGATGAGACCATGAGCATCAAAGATATTTGCGCGGGGATCTCCCGGGGCGCGCTGATGGGTGCCCGCGGCAACTCCGGCGTGATTCTTTCTCAGATCCTGCGCGGCATGACCATGTCGATGCAGAATCAGACGCTCATCGACGGCAAGGCTTTTGCCGCGGCGCTGCAGAAGGGCGTCGAGATCGCCTATAAGAGCGTTTTAAAGCCCGTTGAGGGGACGATCCTCACCGTCAGCCGCAAGGCTGCCGAGGGCGCCGCCGAAGCGGCGGAAAACGGCGCTTCTCTGGAAATGGTTTTGACCACCGCCATTGAAGCCGGTCGTGTCGCTCTGGCTCAGACGCCGGATATGCTTCCCGTTTTGAAGGAAGCCGGCGTTGTCGATGCCGGCGGCCGCGGGTTCCTCTATATTCTCGAAGGCGGTCTCGCCGCTTTGAAAGGTGAATCCATGGTCAGCGCCGACGGTGAAGAACTCGTCGTCAAAGATAAGACCGTGGCTTTTTCCGCCGAATTCCAGGAAACGGAAATCAAATATCACTACTGCACCGAATTGATGATCCACAACGCCAAAGAAGATCATGAATACGTCCGCGCTCATCTCACCGAAGCCGTGGAAGGGGATTCTCTGGTCTGTGTCGGCGACGAAGGCATCGTCAAGGTCCACTATCACAGCAACGCCCCCGGGGAAATCGTTAATTTCGCCCAGAGTATCGGGGAACTCTTCGATATCAAGATCGAAAACATGAAGGAACAGATGGCCAGAGAAGCCGCGGAAAAACGCGCTTTGGAAGAAGGACGGCCCGCCGTGAAGGAAGAGCCTCCCGCGCCCCAGGGCGAAGCCGCCGAAAAGAAACCCCCGAAAAAAACGGCGGTCGTCGCCGTTTCCAGCGGTGAAGGTCTCTCGGAGATCTTCAGGGGACTCGGCGCCGATGCCATCATCTCCGGCGGCCAGACCATGAATCCCAGTGCCGAAGATATCATGAACGCCATGGCAACGGTTCCCGCCGAGGAATACATCATCTTGCCCAACAACGGCAATATCATTCTCGGCGCTCAGCAGGTCGTTGCCATCAGCGACGTGCCCGTTTCCGTGGTGCCCTCGAAATTTATGACCCAGGGTCTGGCGGCGCTGATGATGTATAACTGCGAACTCTCCGCCGCGGAAAACGCCGAGGCGATGAGCGAGGCTTTGGCCGACGTCCGCAACGGTGAGATCACCTTTGCCATCCGGGATACGGTGACCGACGGCATCGAGATCAAAGCCGATGATATCCTGGTCCTTCTCGACGGCAAGATCGTCGATGCCCGGCCTTCCGTGGAGGACGGCGTTTTCGCACTCCTCGACGCCATGGATCCGAGTGAAGCTTCTCTGCTGACGCTCTATTACGGTGAGGATATTCCCGCCGAGGACGCCGAAGCGCTGGCCGAAAAGATCGGAGAACGCTTTGAGGATCTGGATGTCGAAGTCTATCGCGGCGGCCAGCCTCTCTATTATTACCTGGTCTCTTTGGAATAAAGTAAGGACCGAACGGATAAAATGAAAGATTCCTTTTTGAACATAGCCCGCGCAGCGGAAAAAGAAAGCCACACGGGATACGGCGATTACGCCGTATTCGGTGGCTTTTCTGCCTTTGTGGAGAAAACATTGGCGGATGATGACAGCGACGACGCCCTCCTGCTCAAAGGAACCTGCCGTCATTACGGCGATTCCAATCTTTTGACGCGCAAAAATATCATCGCTTTCGTTTTGCGCCTCGTCGCCGAGATCGCCGAGAAGGAAGGCGCGGAAAAGGGATCGGAAAAAACGGCAAAGCCGGAGAAAAGGAAAAAAGAAGAAAAAACGGAGTCGGCGGAGAAGCGGATGCCCTCTGCTGTTCCTGAGGAAAAAACCGCGGCAAAAACGGAGACGAAGAAAGAGACGGCCGGCCGCTTTATTCCGGAGGATATCTGCTATCTGAAGGGCGTCGGTCCCAAAAAGGCCGAATCCTTAAAGAAGCTCGGCATCGTTTCGGTCGAAGATCTCTGCGAATATTTCCCCTACCGCCATGAGGATCGCCGCTTTTTGCGGGATATCGCCTCGCTGCGGGACGGGGAGACCGCTCTCGTCAGCGGTTTTGTTGATCACGTTGTGCTCAATCGGGTTCGCGGCAATCTGCAGATCCTCAAAGCCCGCGTTACCGATGAAACCGGCTCGCTGACGGCGGTCTGGTTCAATCAGCCCTGGCTGAAGCAGCAGCTTCAGGATGGGGGAGAAGTTACGATTTACGGCAAGGCCGAGGTTCGCGGCGGCCGCCGCGGCCTGACGGCTGCCGAATATGAACTGTCCCGGCGGGAAACGGGCTTCGGTATCCTGCCGGTCTACGCTTTGACCGCAGGCATCAATCAGAAGCTGATGCGGCGGATCGTCGGTCACGCCCTGGAGCTTTGCGCCGACACGATCACGGAATTTTTGCCCGCGGATTTCCGCGGC
>CACXDX010000004.1 GCA_902766525.1 uncultured Bacillota bacterium
ATACTTATCTTCAATGACAACATTGCCGGAATCATCGATAAGACCGTATTGATCATCATTGTCAAAAGCATCATTGCTCCTGAAAATCAATAGGCTGCCTTTTCTCTGAAAATCCCCCTGTTTTTTATCGATGAGATCATAATATTCCTGTTCTGGCACTTCTCCCTGATAATTCTTATTGTACAAATCGGAAAATACTCCATAGGAATCTTTTACGGTAGAAAACACGAAATACTGTCCCCACCAATAGTCATTTTCATTCGTGGTCAATTTGTATTCCCGGGGAAATCCGTAAATCATCGCATTTTTTTCCGTATGGAGCTCATGAAAAGACCCATCATAAAAGATGCAATCACCTGTCATCAAAGCAATACCGTTGTCCGTGAGATATGCTTCATAAAATTCGGGGAGGACTTCCCCTGTAGGCAGATAAATGATTTGAGTCGGATATTCCCAATCCACCGAAAGATCCAACCCGTAAGAACCCCAAACAGAAACCAGATTACGCGCGCTTGATCCTATCAACAAATGCCCGAAAGTATCATAATAGTCCATTGTATATGTGTCAATTTTCTCGGTAATATCCGTTTCTACCGTAACTTCCTTTTTCCCGGCAAAAGTGTATGTTTTGATCAGGCGGGGTTCTCCCGTAAATTCATCCGCAAGGATATCCGTCCCCGCATATTTTGTAACATCCAGAACTTCATCCCCGTTTTGATTGACGATCAAAACCTTACCGTTGTCTTGTTCTGAAACAGATACCTCCTGGTTTTCTCCCCAATTCCCCATTTTCAGAAGATCATCGGAACTCATTCCCGTTGAAGCACCCCCGTTACAAGCCGCAAAAAGGCAACAGCTGCAAATAATCATGATCGTGAATATCTTTTTCATAAAAGAGCACCTCCTTTAAAATTAAAATACATCATGGAAGCACTTTATCAAAGGGTTACGGGAAATACCCTATATATTCATTATATGATGATCCGCAACGGATTGCAATCTTTGAACATAAAAAAGAGGCGTATCGTTTTGATACGCCTCTGTAAACTCACAAATTGCTCTTTATTACTTTCTCTTTTCGTTGATCGCGGCCTGTGCTGCGGCGAGGCGGGCGATCGGCACACGATAGGGCGAACAGCTGACAAAATCGAGACCGAGACGGTGGCAGAGATCGATGGAATCGGGATCGCCGCCGTGTTCCCCGCAGATGCCGATGAGGAAATCGGGTTTGACATCACGGGCACCTTCAATGGCGATGTTCATCAGCTTGCCCACGCCTTTTTCGTCCAGGGAGACGAAGGGACTGATGGGAAGCACCTTCTGTTCCACATAGGAATGGAGGAATTTGCCTTCGGCATCGTCACGGGAAAACCCGAAGGTGGTCTGAGTCAGGTCGTTGGTGCCGAAGGAGAAGAAATCGGCTTCCACAGCCAATTCATCGGTGGTAAGAGCGGCACGGGGAACTTCGACCATGGTACCGACGGTATAGTTGAATTTCACGTTCTGATCCGCCATCACCTCTTCGGCGACTTGATCGACGATGGCGCGGAGACGATGGAATTCATTGATATGAGCAACAAGCGGAATTTCCACTTCGGGAATGGCTTCAACACCTTCCTTGGCCAAATCGGCACAGGCGCCGAATACGGCGCGAGCCTGCATTTCATAGATTTCCGGATAGGTGATGCCGAGGCGGCAGCCGCGGTGACCGAGCATGGGATTGAATTCGGAAAGCGCTTCGACTTTCTTCATCAGCTCTTCTTTTTCCGCGATTTCTTCGGGATCCCCGCCGGTGCATTTCAGCGTTGTGATTTCAACCAAAAGATCTTCTTTGTTGGGCAGGAATTCATGAAGCGGAGGATCCAGGAAACGAATGGTCACGGGGAAACCGGCCATAACTTTGAGAATGCCGTAGAAGTCGCCCTTCTGCATCGGCAGCAGTTTTTCGAGGGCAGCTTTACGACCGTCGACCGTATCGGCCATGATCATTTCCTGAACGGCGGGAAGACGATCGACTTCCATGAACATATGTTCGGTTCTGGTAAGACCGATACCCTGAGCGCCGAAATCGCGGGCTTTCTGAGCATCCGTCGGATTATCGGCATTGGCGCGAACGCCGAGTACACGAACGTCATCGGCCCAGCCGAGATATTTTTCAAAGTTTTCATCCATGGCAGCGGAAGTCATCGGCACTTCACCGAGGAAGATGCGGCCGGTGGCGCCGTCGATGGAGACAATATCATTTTCTTTCAGTGTTTCTCCGGCAATGACAGCCTGTTTGGCTTCGGCATCGATTTTCAGAGCTTCCGCGCCGCAGACACAGGGAACACCCATACCGCGGGCAAGAACCGCGGCGTGGGAGGTCATCCCGCCGTGGCTCGTGAGAATACCCTGGGCCTGAACCATACCGTGGATATCTTCCGGCGTTGTTTCCGTGCGGATCAGAACAACCTTTTCTCCCTTTTTGCCCATTTCTTCTGCGGTATCGGCGTCAAAGACACATTTACCGCAGGCAGCGCCGGGAGACGCAGGCAAACCTTCGGCCACAGCAGTGATTTTGGCCTTAGGATCAATGGCCGGATGAAGCAGTTGATTGATTTGAAGTGGATCGAGGCGCATCAACGCTTCTTCCTTATCGATCAAACCTTCCTCCACCATTTCAACGGCGGCGCGAACGGCGGCGGCAGCGGTGCGTTTGCCGTTTCTGGTCTGAAGCATAAAGAGTTTACCACGTTCCACGGTAAATTCCATATCCTGCATATCATGGTAATGCTTTTCAAGGGTGGAAGCGATATTGAGGAACTGCGCATAAACATCGGGCATATCCTGTTCCAGGCTGGCAATGGGCTGCGGCGTGCGGATACCGGCAACGACGTCTTCACCTTGGGCGTTGATGAGATATTCACCGAAGAGCCCTTTTTCACCGGTGGAGGGATTGCGGGTAAAGGCTACACCCGTACCGCAGTCATTCCCCATGTTCCCAAAGACCATACACTGCACGTTAACGGCGGTGCCGAGGGAATCGGGGATCTTATTGGCTTTACGATAATAAATGGCACGATCGGAATTCCAGGAACGGAACACCGCCATGACCGCTAAAAGCAGCTGTTTTTCGGGTTCCTGCGGGAACTCATCGCCGGTACCTTCTTTGTAAATGGCCTTGTACGTTTCAATGAGTCCTTCCAGCGCTTCGGCGGAAAGCTGATGATCATGCTGAACGCCTTCGGCTTCTCTCAATTTCGCGAGAGCGTTTTCGAAGAGATCGGCGTTAACGCCCATGGCAACATCACCGAACATCTGGATGAAACGGCGATAGCAATCCATGGCAAAACGACGATTTTCGGTGGCAGCGGCCATACCCTCAACGGTATCATCATTGAGACCGAGATTCAAGATGGTATCCATCATCCCGGGCATTGAAATTTTAGCGCCGGAACGAACAGAAACGAGAAGCGGGTTTTCTCTGTCACCCAATTTTTTACCGATGGTTTGTTCCACAACTTTGAGGTTTTTCTTTAATTCTTCCTCGAGGCCGGCCGGAAGCTGCTCATTCTGAACATAATACTCGTTGCAGGCTTCGGTCGTAATGGTCAAACCGGGAGGGACGGGCAGGCCGATATTGGTCATTTCCGCAAGGTTCGCGCCTTTCCCGCCTAACAGTTCTCTCATCTCGCTGTTACCTTCGTTAAAAAGGTAAACATACTTCTTACTCATGAAGTGCCTCCTTATAAATTTCTAATATATTTGCTGCCGTTTCTTCCACCGCTTTATTGGAAACATCCAATACGCGGCAGCCGAGACGGCGGTAAATCTTAGCTGCGTAGTCAAGCTCCTCCAGCAAACGATTGGGCTCGGCATAATTCACACCGCAGGCACCGGCGCCCATTACCTTCAAACGCTCGCTGCGGATCTCATTGAGAACCTGAGGCCGAATGGTGAGACCGATGATCTTTTTGCGGGGCAATTGATAAATGATCTCGGGAATCGGCACCTCGGGTACGAGGGGCAGATTGGCAACAAGCAGGTTGTGATTGGCCAGATACATCGATACCGGCGTTTTCGAGGAACGGGAAACACCCAAAATGACGAGATCCGCTTTTTGAAAACCGCGGGGATCCTTCCCGTCATCGTATTGTACGGCAAATTCCACAGCCGCAACACGATGAAAGTAATCTTCGTCAAGCTGGCGCAGCTTGCCGACTTCCTGATTGGAACCGATACGAAAACGATTGGCGATCGCGTCAATACAGGGACCGAGAATATCCACGGCGGGAACGTCTTCCGCCGCCGTTTCCGTCCAAAGCACATGTTTCAGTTCCGGAGTCACCAGCGTATAAAAGATAACGGCATTTTCCGCCGCGGCTTCTTTAACGATCTCCGTAATTCGATCCGCGCCGTCCACCTTATGGAAACGGCGTGTTTCCAACGTGGAATTATCAAACTGGGAAAGGACCGCCTTGGCAACGATTTCGGCGGTTTCGCCGATGGAATCGGAAACGATATACACGTAATACATGGGGAATTTCCGGCGTAAAGCGCCGAAAGAATCATCCTCTCTTTGCGATTTTCACTAAAAAACAGCCTTGGATATTTTGATTTCCCGATACACCATAATTGTATACTATTATGAAAAAGTGTCAAGAGATTTTCCTGTTTTCTGTCAACTTTTTTATCTTTTTCCGCAAATACGGATTCATTTTTCCTGCTCATAATTGTCGGCTGCTGACGATCAAAAACATAAAAAAATCTCCGGAATTTGATTCCGGAGATTTTTCTTTTTTATTTGGAAACAATCTGCGTAAAATCGGCAACTTTCAACATTCCGTTATTGATCGACCGAAGCAGACCCAGGCGGCTGTTTTTCAAAGCTTCATCGTCACACATAACCATGATATCGGTAAGAAAAGCATCAATGGGTTCCCTGAGATCCGCGATCGCTTCAAAAGCGCCTTTAAAGTCATCCCGAACCAAGGCTTCGTCAACTTTTTTGCCAAAGCTTTCTTCCGCTTTCACCAGCGCTTTTTCCGCCGGTTCATTCAACAGCGCGGGATCAAAAATATCGTTTTTCGCATTTTTCGCCAAATTGTTGACACGGGTAAATCCCGCCATCAGCGGCTCAAAACGAGCATCGTCTCTGAAAGATTCCAAAGCTTCACCCTTCTTGCGGATCAGACAGAAATCATCGGGAGCGTCACTCATCACCGCGTTAACGGTATCATAGCGCAGTCCTTCCTCGCTGAGCACATTATTGAGACGCTGCGCCATAAAAGCATAAACCCGCGCTTTCGTTTCTTCCTTCGATTTCTTTGTCGCATAACGGGCATCGATCTGATCAAAGGCGAAATCCATCAATTCCCCGAAATCGAGATCGAGCTTTCCGTCTAAAATGATCTGGGTCACACCCATTGCCTGACGGCGCAGCGCATAGGGATCCTGAGAACCCGAAGGTTCCAGATCCATGGAGAAGAAACCGACGACGCTGTCGATCTTGTCCGCGATGGAAACGATGCGACCCAAAAGACTTTCGGGAAGATCATCCCCGGCAAAACGGGGCAGATAGCTTTCGCGGATGCTTTGAGCGACATCCGCAGCTTC
>CACXDX010000005.1 GCA_902766525.1 uncultured Bacillota bacterium
AGAAAAAGGCGATATCCTCGGCGTCAACGCTTCACCGACCGAGACGAAGATCCGCTTCAAACTGGCGGAGCTGCTGCCCTGAACGTTTTCCCTCAACAGAAATTTTCTCCGTCCCGATCTTTTCGCGTCAAGACGGAGAACATAATAAAAAGAACGGCCGCTTCGGCGGCCGTTCTCTTATTTTTCGAAAAAGACTTATTTGTTCTTCTTGGCTTTTCTGGCTTTTTCTTCGGGGATCAAATAGTTGAACTGGAAATCCTCGGTTTCTTTGGCGATCACGCCGGACAACAGCAGCAGGCCGATCAAGTTGGGGATGGCCATCAGGGCGTTGAAGATATCCGAGATGTTCCAGGCGACCGTCAGCGAGCAGCAGGCGCCGACGAGGGGCAGCAGGGAGAAGAGCACACGGTAAGCCATGTTGATCTTGGTGCCGCCGGCCAGATATTCGAGGCACTTTTCACCGTAGTAGGCCCAGCCCAGGATCGTGGAGAAACCGAAAAGCAGGACGGCAACGGCGATGAAATAGTTGCCGAAGGAACCGCCGAAGCTGGAGGCAAAGGCGGCGCTGGTCAGTTCGGCGCCGGTCAGCGTCGTGTAGGCGCCGGTAGCGGCGTCGTAGAGAACGCCGGAGGAAGCGATGGTGAGACCGGTCAGGGAGCAGATGATGATGGTATCGATGAAGGTACCGGTCATGTTGACGTAACCCTGACGGGCGGGATGATCGGTTTTGGCGGCCGCGGCGGCGATGGGCGCGGAACCGAGACCGGCTTCGTTGGAGAAGACGCCGCGGGCGACACCCTTCTGGATGGCCGTGGCGATGATGCTGCCGAGGACACCGCCCATGATGGACTGAGGTGCGAAGGCGCCGACGAAGATGTTGTAAAGACCGGAGGGCACGTTTTCGATATTGATGCAGATGGCGATGATGGCGACGATGAAGTAGAGGGCGGCCATGAAGGGAACGACTTTCCCGGTAACACGGCCGATGGACTTGATCCCGCCGACGATGACGATCATGCAGAGAACGACGATGCAGATCCCGGCAACGACGTTGGCCATGGTCAGATCCACACCCCAGAGGGTGAAGGTTTCAAGGCCGCTGAAGCAGGGCAAGGCCGCGATGGAGCTGGAGACTGTGTTGCTCTGGGTCATGTTGCCGATCCCGAAGGAGGCAACGACGCCGAAGAGAGCGAAGAGGAAAGCCAGGAATTTACCGAGGCCTTTATTTTTGAGGCCGTCGCGGAGGGCGAACATGGCGCCGCCGGCCATTTCACCTTTATCGTTTACGGTACGATATTTCACGGCGATCAAAGATTCGGCATATTTGGTGGAGAGACCGACGACGGCGGTGAGCCACATCCAGAGCAGCGCCCCGGGACCGCCGGCGGCGATGGCCGTGGCCACCCCGGCGATGTTACCGACACCGACCGTAGCGGAAAGCGCCGTCATCAAAGACTGGAAGGGGGAGATGTCGCCGGCTTTTCTGTCGTCTTTCTTGGCGAAGATGGATCTTAAGGCGTAACCCAGGTTGCGCCAGGGCCGGAACTTGAGCCGCACGGTCAGGAAGAAGCCGGTCCCGACGATGAGGATCAGCATCAGCGGGCCCCAGACGACATTGTCGAGCCAGCCGATGAAGCTCGCGAAGGAGTTGATCTGCTCAAATTCTTCAAGACAGAGCATGGAGTTGAGAAATCCCATTGTTTTTCACCTCTGAAAAAAATTTAGTTTCGTATTCCAATTCCATCGAAGAAGCGGCTCAGCGCTGAGCCCTGCCCCAAGGAGTTGCTCCCGCGATAAAACCGTCAACGGTGTCCGCTCCGGTGTCAAAACCGGAGGAAAAGGGTTGACGGCTCATTTCTGCGGGGCTCCAAACAGGAAATGAGGTTAATACGAAACCATCCTTCATTCTCTGTCCTTTTGCCTGAGAGATTAGTGAAACCACTTTGCACCTTCGGCACCCTGTCGGGATTCTCCAGAGTTCTATCGATCTGCAGTCTTTTGAACCTGAGAGTGTTACTCCTTCGGTAAATAACCTATTTTTTCCTGCAGACGTCATTTAGCGATATGAAATTAAAATACTTTTTTATTGTAGCACAACTCCTTCTCTATGGCAATATGAAAACGACAAAAAAATCACGCAATTTGTCTATTATTTTTTCATCATTTTGCATCGGCCCCGCGGTTATGCTATAATATAAAAAACCCTCGCCACACACCGTTTAAAAGAAAGGAAAAGGGCATGGATCCCACACAGGACTGGCTTTTACGATCCATCATCACACTGGCTCAGGCTTTGGGCGGCGCCAAAGAAAAGACGCGGGTCGAGATCCCGGAGCCCAGCAACGCGCTGGGCGACGATGACCTGCTGCCGGAGATTTTAAAGGAAATGATCCTCTGCGGCAAGCTGGATGAAGCGGAAAATCTGCTCTACGGCTTTTTGGAGCGATATCCCCTGGTCGAAAATTACGCCATCGGTCTCAAATTTTACGAAGATCTCTCCCGCCTCAGCGATGAGCGGCTCAAAGAAGACGGCTGGGACAGAAACGAGATCAAAGAGGGCATCGCCGATCTTCACCGCCTGATCTTCCATGAGGATCCGCCTTTTGAAAGCGAAGACGCCCGGGAAAAAGAAGATCCCCCGGGCGAAAAAAGAAACAGGGAGGAACAGCCATGAGCGGACAGATCAGCGGCAGATTTCTGCTGCCCCATCCCCCGGCCGCCGTCGCCGAAGTCGGCGGCGACAGTCTCGACAAGATCCGGAAAACCATTGCCGGTTTTGAAACGGTCTCCCAAAAGATCGCCGCTTTAAAGCCGGAGACCGTCATCGTGATCACACCCCACGGTCCCTGCTTCAGCGACCATTTTTATATCCACGGCCAAAAGCGGATCAGCGGCGATTTCTCCGCCTTCGGCGCGAAAAAGCCGATCCTGGCCTTTGACAACGATCTTCCCCTCATCGCCTCCATCGCCGAAAGGGCCGAAGCCCGGGGACTCTCGGCGGGCCCCGTCGACGATCGCGTCATGAAGCAATACGGCCTCGACTACGATCTCGATCACGGCGTCACCGTACCCCTCTACTTTATCGCCAAAGCGTGCACGGACTTTTCCTTCAACGTCGTCGCCGTCTCTTTATCGGGCTGCGGCGGCAAAGAGCACTATCTCTTCGGCATCGCCTTAAGGGAAGCGATCCTCGAAAGCGGCAGAAACGCCGTCATCGTCGCCGGCGGCGACCTCTCCCATAAGCTCAGGGAGGACGGTCCCTACGGCTTTTGCGAAGAGGGCCCGGCCTTCGACGATACGGTCAAACAAGCTCTCCTCAATGAGGATGTTTTCGGCCTGCTCAGCATCGATCCCCTCTTCAAGGAAAAAGCCGCTCAGTGCGGTCTGGACAGCTACCGCGTCCTCCTGGGCACTTTGGACGGATTCCGCTTCCTGACCGAGATCTTTTCCTACGAAGGCCCCCTCGGCGTCGGCTATCTCACGGCTTCCCTCAAAGAAAGCAAAGCCGCGGAAAGCCTCTGGACCCATTATAACGAAAAAGAACGCGCCCTTTTGGAAGAGCGGCAAAAGCGGGAAAGCGCGCCGGTGCGCTTCGCCCGCCGCGTCCTCGACGCTTACCTCAACGACGGCGTCAGGATCGAAGCCGATGCGGAGGAAATGCGGGAGATCAACGACATTCCCTGCTTCGGCCTGTTCGTCTCCGTCAAGATCGACGGCAATCTCAGAGGCTGCATCGGTACGGTGCGGCCGATCAGAGGCTATCTCTGCGAGGAGATCGCCGATTTTGCCATCGAAGCGGCGACAAAGGATCCCCGTTTCCCGCCGCTGAGCGGCGATGAGCTGCGGCGCGCCGCCATCGGCATCGACCTGCTGGACCGACCCGAAAGCTGCGAAGAGAAGGATCTCGATCCCCAAAAGTACGGCGTTATCGTGGAAAGCAAAGGCAAAACCGGCCTGCTCCTGCCCAACGTCGAGGGCATCGACCGCGTGGAGGATCAGATCGCCGTCGCCAAAGACAAAGCTCACATCCATCCCCTGCGCAATGTCAATCTGAAGCGCTTCACCGTCACGCGTTACCTTTAAGACATAAAAGAGATAAAAGAAATAAAGCCCCCGAAAGCTTTGCTTTCGGGGGTCTTCGCGTTTTTAAGGTTTATTCTTCGTTCAGCCGTTTTTTCATTCAACTCTCGGCATTTCCGCCAGGTTCAGGGTGATCGTCAGCGTTTCATCGTCACCATAGCGGTAGATCTCCAGCTCCACGCTGTCGCCGACGGCGAGTTCGTTTTTGACCATATTGAGTTCACCGAGGGATTTCACCGGCGTGCCGTTGATGGCGGTGATGATATCGTCCACCTTGATGCCGGCGGCGTAGGCCGGACCCTCTTTATCGACGGAAACCACGTGAACACCTTGAGGCAGATTGTACATGGTGGTAAAGCGCTCGTTGAGGCTTTCACCGCCGATACCGATGTAGGGACGGCTTTTCACATAGCCGTATTGGATCAGATCATTGACCACGGGTACCACATCGTCGACGGGGATGGCAAAACCCATGCCCTCGGCGACGGAGGTATCGATCTTGGCGGCGTTGATACCGATGACCTGACCGGCCATATTCACGAGAGGACCGCCGGAATTGCCGGCGTTGATGGCGGCGTCGGTCTGGATATAGGTAAAGATCTCATCCTCGCTCATCTGTACCTTGCGGTCGAGGGCGGAGATGATCCCCGTCGTCACCGAACCGGAAAATTCCTCGCCCAGAGGATTGCCGATCACCACAACGTCCTGACCGACTTCGAGATCGGAAGAAGTGCCCAGATCGGCGGCGGTCAAACCGTTGAGATCGACTTTGATGACGGCCAGATCCGTCAGGGAATCGCTGCCGACGACGGTCGCTTCGGCCGTGGTCTTATCGGCGTCGTTCAGCGTCACCGTCAGCTGACTGAAGCCGGAAACGACGTGAGCGTTGGTGACGATATAGCCGTCCTCGGAAATGATCACGCCGCTGCCCTGGCCTTCCCCGTTCAAACCGCTGCCGGAGATCAGCACCACCGAAGGCGAAACTTTCTTATTGATCTCGGAAACGGAAAGGCTGTCGCCGGAAGCCGTTTTGGAGGCGGTGACTTCTCCCTGATCCTGCTCAAGGGGCAGCGACGGCGGCGCGGAAACGGCGTCATCGCTCTTAAAGCGTTCCATCAGCAAAAAACCGCTGGTCAACGTCGAAAAGACGAGCATCAGGGTGAGCAGCGCGACGAAACAGCCTTTAAAAAACCTGCCCGCGCAGCCCTTCTTTTTCCGCGGCTGAGCGGCGGCGGGATATTCCCGGCGAGGGGGAGCGTCGGCTCCTCCGTCAAAGATTTCCCGATCGCCGGCGGTATTGTCCGGAGCCCGGCCGTAAGCGTCGCCCGCCGTTTCGTCAGCGGGACGGGAAAAGGATCCGGCCTCCTCCGCGAAAAGATCGGCGGCGGTGACGTCAACGTCGCCCCGGCCCGTGTTTTCCGGTTCTCGTTCATAAGTCATTATAAACCACTCCCCTCAGGAATTCGTTGTTTCATGATTTTAGTATAGTCTTCCCGTTTGATAAAGTAAAGTCATCATTGTGAACAAACGGTGTTCTCCACGGGAAAACTTTGACGGAAAAAAGTTGAATCCTTTCGCCTTTTCGTCTATAATGAGAGGAAGAAACGATAACGCGATACTGTCCGAAAAAGAGGTCATCATCGGCTATGTCCCTTTTCACTTTGTTTATCACCTATATCAAAATCGGCGCTCAGGCCTTCGGCGGCGGCTATGCCATGCTGCCCCTGATCGAAAATGCGTTTGTAACAAAGCATCGACTCATCGGCGAAGACGAACTCTACCGGCTTTTTGCCCTGTCCCAGTCTCTGCCCGGTCTCATCGCCGTCAATATGGCGATCTTTCTCGGTCACCGTCTGCGCGGCTTTGCCGGCGCGGTCGTCGCGGCCTGCGGCGTGATCCTGCCCTCGATCGTGATCATCACGCTGATCGCCGCCTTTTTCCGCCGTTTTGCCGACATCGACGCGGTACAGCGCGTCTTCCGCGGCCTCAACATCGCCGTTTTGGTGATCATCGCCCATGCCCTTTGGAAGATGGCAAAAAAAGGTTTGACCGATATCGTCACGATGCTGATCTTCGCCGTCGTGACCGCCGCCTCCCTGCTCACCGACTTCAATCCGGTCTTTTTCGCCATCGGCGGCGCTTTGGCCGGTTTGCTTCTTGCCGGAAGGGAGGTGAAGGAGGATGGCTGATTTCGCGCTGCTGCTTTTTGAATTCATGAAGACCGGCCTCTTCGCCGTCGGCGGCGGCTACGCCACGCTGCCCTATCTCTACGATATGGCCGTCCGCTTCGACTGGTTTACGTTGGACGATCTCACCAACTTCATCGCCGTTTCCGAAGTTACGCCGGGGCCCATCGGCATCAATATGGCCACTTTCGCCGGCTATCTGGCTCACGGCGTCATCGGCGGCGTCGGCGCCTCGCTGGCGCTGGTGTTTTTGCCCACACTCCTGATCCTGCTGCTGCTTCGGTTTATGCCCGACGTCACCGAAAACACGCTGATGCGGCGCGTCTTCTACGGGCTCATCCCCGCGGCCTGCGGCCTGATCTTCGTTTCCGCCCTGTATCTGCTGAAAAACGCTCTGCTCTCTTTTGAGACGACGTCTGTGACCTTACTCGGCATCGCCCTTCTGGCGCTGCTGCTTTTCCTCTCTTTTCGTTTCAGGCTTTCACCCTTTTGGCTGCTGCTCATCGGCGGCGTCTACGGACTGATCTTTCTGTGAGGTGACCGAAAAAAATGACAGAAAACAAAGCTCACGATCGTGACCTGCACCACGTCTTCATCTCCAATCCCTACGCCGGCAAAGACCGCGACCGGCGGGCGCTGAACCGCGCCATCCAGGCGGCGGCGACCAAGCTTCGCCTCCCCTATGAATTTCACTTCACCCAAAACGCGCAAGACGCCGAAGCCTTCGTTTCCTCTTTCGCTCCCGGAGAAACCGTCCGTTTCTACGCCATCGGCGGCGACGGCACGCTGAACGATGTCGCCAACGGCATCCTGAAGCGCGAGGGCCGGAGCGAACTGGCACTCATCCCCCGGGGCACCGGCAACGATTTCGCCCGCTTCTTCGACGATCCGGATTTTTTTGAAAACATCGAAAGGCAGATGCTGGCCGCGGCCGGGCCCATCGACGTCATCCGCACCGACGCCGGCCTCTGCGGCGTCAATATGATCAATATCGGCGTCGACGCCGACACCGCCGCCGAGGTCCACCGTTTCGACCGCTATATCCCGGGCCCCATCGCCTATATCGCCGCCCTCATCGACCGTGTTCTCCTGCACAAACTCGGCTGCGCCATGGAGATCGGCATCGACGATGAGGAGCCGCTCCGCGGCGATTTCCTCCTCGTTTCCTTCGCCAACGGCGCCTTCTGCGGCGGCGGTTTCAAAGCCGCGCCCAAAGCTGTCCTCGACGACGGTCTGATGGAAATCTGCGTCGTCAGGCCCGTTTCCAAGCTGACCTTCGCCAAAATGGTGGGCGGCTACAGAAACGGCACCCATCTCGACGATCCCCGCTACCGGTCATTCCTCAGCTATCGGCGAGGCAAAAAGATCCGGATCAAAACCGAAAAACCGATCCAAATCTGCATCGACGGTCAGATCGTCAGGAAGACGGAGTTCCAAGCCGAGATCCTCCCCCAAAGCATCAACTTCGTCGCCCCGCAATAAAAGCCGATAAAATTGAGAAAAAAAGAACGCTCATGAAGAGCGTTCTTTTCTTTTTCAACAACGATCAGTCGATGGCGATAACTTCATAGCCCTGATCTTCCACGGCCTTTTTCAGCGCGTCGTCGGCGACGTCTTTTGCCAGTTTGACCACGGCTTTTTTCGTTTCGTGGCTGACCTCGGCGCTGACGCCGTCGATCGCTTCGAGAGCGCTTTTGACTCTGGCGGAACAATGGCCGCAGGCCATGCCTTCAATGGTGATGATTTTTTCCGTCATCTTATTTTCCTCCTCAAAATTGTCATATAAAAATTCTTCCGATTCTTCCGGTTCCTCCGCTTTTTCCGCTTGCCGCGAAACCGCCGGAGAAACGATCTTTTTCGTCTTAAAAAGATTCAAACGCAAAGCGTTGCTGACCACACAGAAGCTGGACAAAGCCATGGCCGCGGCGCCGACCATGGGATTGAGCTGCCAGCCCAAAAGGGAGATGAAAACACCGGCGGCCAGAGGAATGGTGATGATGTTGTAAAAGAAAGCCCAAAACAGGTTCTGGCGAATATTTTTCAGCGTCGCCCGGCTCAAAGCGATGGCGTTGACCGCATCGGTGAGACCGTTGTTCATCAACACGATGTCGGCGGCGTCGACGGCAACGTCGGCGCCGGCGCCGATGGCGATACCGATATCGGCGGCGGCCAAAGCCGGCGCGTCATTGACGCCGTCTCCGACCATGGCGACGCGGCCCTTTGCCGCCAGCTCCCGCACGACCTTTTCCTTGCCGTCGGGAAGAACGCCGGCCACCGTTTCCCCGATACCGACTTCGGCGGCGATGGCTTCGGCGGTGATCTCGTTATCTCCGGTGAGCATCACCACGCCGAGCCCCATCTCTTTCAGAGCGTGAACGGCATCACGGCTGTCCGCTTTCACCGTATCGGCCACGGCGATGATACCGTATAAAATATCATTTTCGGCAAAGAGCAGCGGCGTTTTTCCCGCCGCGGCGAGCTCCTCCGCGGCGGCGGCGATTCTTTCGTCGATGGCGACAAGCTCCCCGACGAAGCGGACACTGCCGCCGACGAGGCTGTTTTCACCCTCCCTGCCCTTGAGTCCGTTTCCGGGAAGAGCGGTAAAATCCCTGAGCGTACCCGGTACAATGCCGCGCCGTTCCGCCTCAGCGATGACGGCAAGGGCCAGCGGATGCTCGCTTCTGCGTTCCAGCGTCAGGCCGAGAGCCAGCAGGTCCTCTTCGGAAAAGCCGTCGGCGGGCAAAATATCGGTAACGCGCGGTTCGCCGACGGTAACGGTGCCGGTCTTGTCCAAAACGACGATCTCGGTTTTTCCGGCCATTTCCAGGGCTGCGGCGTTTTTAAAGAGGATCCCCTCTTTGGCGCCGCGGCCGCTGCCGACCATGATGGCGACGGGCGTCGCCAACCCCAAAGCGCAGGGACAGCTGATGACGAGTACGGCCACGGCCCGGGTAAGCGCCGCGGCAACGGGTGATGAGAGCAGGAGCCAAACGATGAAGGTGACCGTGGCGATGATCATGACGACGGGCACGAAGACGCCGGCAACGCGATCGGCGATTTTGGCGATGGGCGCTTTGGTGGCTGAAGCGTCGGCGACCATGCGGATGATCTGTGACAGCGTCGTATCTTCACCGACGCGCAGCGCTTCACAGCGGAGAAAACCGTCCTTATTGGTGGTGGCGGCGGTCACGCCGTCGCCGACGCTCTTATCGACGGGAATGCTTTCCCCGGTCAGCACCGATTCATCCACGGCGCCGCTGCCTTCGATGATCACGCCGTCCGCGGGAATATGTTCCCCGGGACGAACCACAAAGATATCGCCCTTTTTCAGCGTTTCCGCGGGAACGGTTTTTTCCCTGCCGTCCTCTTCGATCACCGCCGTCGTCGGCGCCAGCCGCATCAGACCCTTCAAAGCGTCGGTGGTGCGGCCTTTAGCCCGGGCTTCCAGCATTTTGCCGACGGTGATCAGGGTGACGATCATCGCCGCGGTTTCAAAATAGAGGTCATGAGCGTGAGCCGTGAGCGCAGCGGCGTCGCCGTTTACGGCGGCGGCGGTCATGGCAAAGAGGCCGCAGACGCTGTAGACGTAAGCCGCGCCGCTGCCCAAAGCCACCAGCGTATCCATATTGGGGGCGCGGCGGATCAACCCGAAAAAGCCGCTGATAAAAAATTTCTGATTGATCACGAGAATGATCGTGGCCAAAACCATCTCCAGCAGGGCGAGGGCCAAAGGGTTATCTTCAAGGGCCGCCGGCAGGGGCAGGCTCCACATCGTATGTCCCATCGAGAGAACCATCAAGATCAGCAAAAAACAGACGGAGGCGATGAGGCGCTTTTTCAGACGCGGCGTCTCTTTGTCGGTCAAAACATCATCTTCCGCCGAAGAAGGCGTCGGCGATATCGTCTTTTCCCGCTTCACCGCCACGCCGTAACCGGCCTTTTCCACGGCTTCGATGATCGCGGCGTCGGCGGCGTCGCCTTCAACGGCCAGCGTATTGGTGAGCAGATTGACGGCACAGGAGGTCACACCCTCCACGCCGCCGGCGGCTTTTTCCACCCGGGAGGAACAGGCCGCGCAGCTCATGCCCGTGATATCGAATTGACGCAAAGTTCTTCGCCTCCTCTCTTTTGAATGAGCACAATCTTTCCTTAATTATAATTATTTCGTCTTTTCCTGCGATTATCCTTTTTCAACATAGAAAAGAACGCTCGGGGATATCCTTCGTTTTCCTCCGCCGTAAAACCAAAAACGCGCCTTCCCAAAAAAAGGCGCGCTTTTTTTAATTTGAGATCCCCGCTTCGGCCTCTTCAACGGTAAGTGCGTAGGGCCATTTATCGGGAATGAAGTAATCGGTGTAGATCCCCGAGAGGCCAAGGACAGACCACTGTTCATAAAAACTGAGGTCATTGATGGTATTGCAGTATACCGCCGTCGTCGGGGAAACGTAGTGAACGGCGTTGATCAGCTCTTCGGAAAGGATCTCTTGGGGAATGGTCACAGCCCAAAGATCCTTTTCGGCAGCGAAGCTTGTAATCCCCTCCGCATTGGCGGCAGTGCGGTAAAGGGTAAAGATGATGCGCTCAAAGCCGAGCGCTCTGACAGCGTCGTACTGTTCCCGCTGATAGATCTGGGGAATGAAATTACCGCGCAGATCGGGGTAATCGGCGCAGATACGGCCGAGGACATAGACATTATCCTCGTCTTTGATATCGGTAATGATGATGACGTCACGGTGATCCGTGAGCCAATCGGCAAGGCGGTCGATATCCATGAGAGTCACGCCGGCAAAGGCCTCCGAAGAAAGGAATTCCTCCTTCGTCAGTTGTCCCTCCTTATAGGTCATGCGCGTCACCATCGCTTCCCAATCGTGAACGAGAACGATACCGTCATCGGAGGAAAGGGACATATCCAGCTCAATGAAACGGAAACCGTTCGCATAAGCGGAATCCAACGCCTCCAAAGAATTGGTATAACGGTAGCCGTAGACGGCGCCGCCGGCGTGAGCGATCAGCGTCGGATGACCCGTCGGCGGGGAAGCCGCCGTTTCTCCGTCTTCAACGACGGTTTCATCGGAAAAACCGACACATCCACCGAGGAAAAGCGTACCTATGACAAAAATGAGAGAAATTAGCGTTAAAACGCGAAGCTTCATCTTTCCATCCTTATTCAAAACAACTTCAAAGAACCGCTGCCGGATCCTCCTTACGGAGACCCCGGCAGCAATCACTTATCGATTTTATTTCTTTACCCGGCCGAACCGCCCGCTTCTTTATGACCGGGGGACGGCGGGAACAAAGCGCCGGATTTCCTGATGAAAATCAGACGAGACCCTGAGCGAGCATGGCGTCGGCGACTTTGACGAAGCCGGCGACGTTGGCGCCGTTGACATAGTCCACTTTATCACCTTTATCGCCGTATTTGACACAGTTTTCATGGATGTCGACCATGATCGCTTTGAGCTTGGCGTCGACTTCTTCACGGCTCCAGCCGTAACGCAGGGAGTTCTGGCTCATTTCCAGACCGCTGGTGGCGACACCGCCGGCGTTGGCGGCTTTACCGGGAGCGTAGTTGATGCCGGCTGCCTGGAAGACCTTGATGGCTTCGTTGGTGCAGGGCATGTTCGCGCCTTCGGCCACATATTTCACGCCGTTCTTAACGAGGAGTTCGGCATGGTCTTCAAAGAGTTCGTTCTGGGTAGCGGTGGGCAGCGCCACGTCGCAGGGAACTTCCCAGGGGCGTTTGCCTTCGACCCATTTGAGGTTGTATTTTTCGGCGAAATCCTTGGCGGATTTGCGGTAGACGACCCAGAGGTCTTTGATGTATTCCAGTTTTTCGCTGTCGATGCCGTCGGGATCGTAAACATAACCGAATTCGTCGGCGATGGTGACGACTTTGCCGCCGAGCTGGTTGACTTTTTCGATGGCGTAGGTGCCGACGTTGCCGTAACCGGAAACGGCCACGGTTTTGCCTTCGAGGCTGTCGCCGTTGCGTTTCATCATTTCATTGAGGAAATAGACGAGACCGTAGCCGGTGGCTTCGGGACGGATCAGGCTGCCGCCGAAGGAGAGGCCTTTACCGGTGAGCACGCCGGTGAATTCGTTGCGGAGTCTCTTATACTGACCGAAGAGATAGCCGATCTCTCTGGCGCCGGTACCGATATCGCCGGCGGGAACATCCAGATCGGGACCGATGTGACGATAAAGTTCCGTCATGAAAGACTGGCAGAAGCGCATGACTTCGGCATCGCTCTTGCCGCGGCCGTCAAAGTCGGAGCCGCCCTTGGCGCCGCCCATGGGCAGAGTGGTCAGACTGTTTTTCAAAACCTGTTCAAAGGCAAGGAATTTGAGGAGACCGAGATTGACGGAGGGATGGAAACGCAGGCCGCCCTTGTAGGGACCGATGGCGCTGTTCATCTGAATGCGGTAGCCGCGGTTGATCTGGATATCGCCTTTATCATCGAGCCAGGGAACACGGAACATGATAACGCGTTCCGGTTCGACCATGCGTTCAAGGATTTTCGCTTCTTCATATTCGGGATGTTCGTTGATATAGGGGATCAGCGTCATCGCGACTTCTTCCACAGCCTGGTGGAATTCGGGTTCGTTGGGGTTTTTCGCTTTAATTTCTTCCATAAAGCTCTGTAGTTCCATGTTATACATCTCCTTGAATATTTATATAATATATTTATTTTACTAAAAAAAAAGGCGGAACGCAATAGTTTTTTTATGTTTAATATAAGTTTTATTTTATTTCAATTAAAGAACAAACTTATACCTTTTGCCCTTTTTGTCACTTCTTTTTTATTTTTGTTCCAGATCCGACCCGTAATGTTCGGTAAAATAGGTCTTGGAATATTTTTCCAGCTTCCAGTCGGGGATGCGGCATTTCTTACACGTTCCCCGCATCCAT
>CACXDX010000006.1 GCA_902766525.1 uncultured Bacillota bacterium
CAAATGATCCCCCAGATTTCGCTTCGGATCGGACAACCCATGGACGCCTTGTACCAGTCATTGTTCCAGATACCGGAATACGGAGGATATATTTTATGCTCGAAATTATCGGCGAAAATACCGTATTCGCAGCAAACGTAGAAACAGTGATCCATCCAGTATTGGGCCAAATCGAAAGAAGTGATCTCAAGACCTTTTTCCTGCAGAGCCTCCAGATATACTACCTGAATATCGAGGTCGTCATTCGGATAAAGCACTTTCGGCCAGAGCTGTTCGGCGGCGACCGGTTTGAATTGTTTATGGCACTCGTAAGGAGCGCCGATGATTCCGCCGAGCGATTTTCCAGTCCAGCATGCCAGAATGCGGTCATAATACGTTTGATAGTCGATCGTTCTTTTCATAATATGCTTCTTTCTGCGGGGGACTTCTCCCGCTTTTGGTTCATTTTGCGGTTCCGCCGAAAACATTTTCTCCACGATTTCCTTCCAAAATGCCAGTGTTGAAAATCAGTTTCCATCCGCCGGGGCCTTTCATTTTGAGAGAAAGCGTGATGCAGTACAATTTTCCCCACGAGGAAGCCATTCCCTTTTCGTCCCGCAAATCTACTTCATTTACGGAAACGCAGCGAATGTTTTCAAGTTTCATTACAGCATCATCCCATTTGACCTGATTTTCACTGAATGAAACAATTTTCCGCGGAGAATACAGTTTTATTTCAATGTCCGCTTCCGCTTTCCCGTTCATCGCAAGAGACTCGCGCAACATTACGACGCCGTTTTTGCGGTCAAGTTCCAAAGAACGGAGATATTCCTTCACCCCGACTTCCGGCGGGTAAATCGCGCTCAAATCAAGCGTAATATTCTGACGGTCGCCCTTTGTGTTGATTTCCCGGACTTTCGAAAAATATTTTTCCCCATCCGGCTGAGCATTGCCTTTGATGATCGCGGCATTGTGCCCCTTCCCCCCGATCCACCATATCGAATACCGTTCGGGAGAAAAAGTTTTCCGGGTGTAAGTTCCCGAACCGACATCGACTATGAGAGGTTTCCCTCCGCAGTAAATTGAAAAGTGCCCCACATCATTGTGATTATGCCCTTCGTTGTTGTGTCCGCCTTTTATGGCTGCGATGAACCCTTCTCTGGTATTCTTTGCATTCTGCCTGACAATAAAGATCTGCCGATCCGGAAAGTAGGAAAGTTCCTTGTGGGCATACGCGGAAAGATCAAGTTTGAACGGGAACCGGAAAAGATGAAGGATCTGCATTAGGGAATTGCATCTCGGGACGTCGTTTTTATTCTCTTCCGCGATCTTAATGCTGAAGGACTTCAAAAGTTCACTGCTGATGCTTTCGCCGAAAGAATAAAGGATTCCGCAGTCAAACGTTTTTATCTGAGACTGTGCATCCGCATAGTTCATGAAATAACTCCCGGTCAAATTCAGATCGGCAATAAATTCCCCCATGCGGCGGATCTTCTGCTGTTTGAAAAAATCATCGTAAAGCCCTTCCGTTCTGCGGTTGACCTGATCCATGAACTGGTACATCTGCGCAACGGAATGATTCCAGTATCCCGGTCCCTCGTCACATGCGCCATCCGGCTTGTAAACACCGATGAATTTATCGACCGCCGAAAACATTTTCCATGTCAGTCTGGCAAGTCTTTCCGGATCGTCCCTGAGAACATAGGTTGCCGCCCCGAAAGAATTTGAGCAGCACCAAGGAATCCAGTTGCTGGGAAAATATATCTCTTTTCTCAGCCACCATGGTTCGTCGTCTTCCGCTTCCAGCGGCTCGACCACGCGGCGGATGATCTCTTTTTTTTTTTTTTTTTTCAGTGCCGGGGAATAGGCAAGCAACTGCGGTTCGATAAGCTCCATAATGGCGGAAAGCATCAGTCCGGTATCGGAAGCGCCCAGATCGACGACTTCCGTCTTTCCCAAGACCGGCACAGGATCCGGAGCATTGAAACGCTCATGCGCAGGATATGCCCAAGTCGGCTCTGAAATGATCTGCCACATTCCCTCGGCAATCTCTTCCACATACCGCCCCCGGTTTTCGATAGCTTCCGCAACGGCAAGAATGTTCAAACGGCGACGACGCTCGAAATATTTCGCCTGATAAGCGGAACGGTCTCCCGTCTTGATATACCTTGTGAAAAGCTTCAGAGAACATTCCGGCCACGGAGTATCCACTATTTTCGGAGCTTCTTCAAGAATCACCGCGGTGTATATTTTCTGCAAATCGCCACGATACATTTTATCCCAGGACTTGCGGTCGGTCGCAGGTGGGAATCTTCTGATCCCCTTGGTCGAACGCAATCTCCGGCACAATTCTTCAGAAGTGGCAAACGAGTGCAGCGACGACATTTTATTCCTCCTTGCGTTAAGCTTAACGGCATAACTGTTCTTTATTATGTCGTTTTCCCCTTTTTTGCCTTCGGCCCCTGCTGTTTTTTCTCCGTAAAGGATTCCCGCCGTACAGAAAACTGCTAGAAAAAGATGTTCAAAGTATCCCATCGTTTATTTCCTTTCTAAATTGCTCTTCTATCTTTAAATAGGCGGTTTTTAGTTTTGAAAATTCCTCAAAATTGTTAAAATTATGGATTTTTTTCTTTTCCAGTCCTTTATTTTTCATGCACGAGCATCCTGTCCGCATAAAGTTTATTGCCTTCTCGTTTAAGCGAAATATAATAGGTACAGTCTCTGCCGTATTCCAATAGGCGCCAAAATCCGGCATAAATGGCATTGCGGTTCGGAAGCTCCAAATGGATTGAACCGTGAGATTTATTTTTGAATGTTCCGAGATCGATCCAGTGATATTTACCGTCATCTGGTATAAGATCAACGACCTTCAAACGGATCAAACGTCTGCCGGTCATCCAATCCGAAAGATTTATTACGACAGTATTGATGTCGGGTGCAGTATAAAGCACTGCTTTGCAAAGAGAAGCATCTTTGTCATCAACCAGTTTGACCTGTGAATTCGCCTTGGTCGTTACCTGATAATCATTGAAATCTGTCCATTCGCCCTCAAATTTTGCAAGATTGTAAGCGTTGATATCGACCCATTTTCCTTTCATTTTTGCGAATTGATCGGGAAGCGGAGCATATAAGGATTTGATTCTGATTTCTTTCTCATATTTTCTTAATGAATCAAGACATGATTTACGCAAGGAAGGATTGGTGTTACCGATACGGTACTCAATAGCCAGCATGGAAATCTCCTTGAACTTCATAATCAAGTCATTGATTTCAAAAATTTCACGCATTTTCGGCAAATATTTCCAGCGGTAGAGTATTCCGCCGTAAACGGGAGGATATTCAAGTTTTATACGATCTGTGTATTGTTTGCTGTCAGCGGATTCTTTTATTGCTTTTTCAAGAAGAGCGAGAGCTTTGATGTAAAACTCATCGGAAAAACATTCAAGTTCATCCGGGACCCTGGCGCAAAGATTCTTGTCATAATTTGCAATCGTGTTTTCCAAATGTTCAAGATATTCCTGCATGGTATTTGCTGCAGGACCGTAGTATGCGTTCATGTATTGATCTATAGTTGCTTTCGCGTCGGCGTCGGGTTTTTGTGAAAATTTGTAACCAAGATAACGCGTCAAAGAATAGAAACTCGTCCAGACCGGATTTTCCATTTCGGCAAAAAGCCACTTGACATTGTTTCCCTTATAAAATTGCAAATCTTCTATGACGGCATTGACCCGGACGGTCGGCGCGACCTGACGGGGATAAATCATCCAGTAATCCCAGCGGGCGATATTGTGGGCATGTTTCCCCCAGTCGAGGAGAATCTGACGCGGGATCCGGTTGAGCTGGTGTGTTATGGGACGGACGGTATCGTAAAAATGCGAGGAATCACCGAATTCGGATCCGAGCATAGCCAGCTGAATGATGACATTTTTGTCCGCAACGAGAGTTTTCGGAGGTTTTTCGGAATACATGTAAGCAAACGTGCGGATAAAAATATCGGGTTGTTCTTTGGCAATTTCGCGGGCGATGAAATTGATGAAGTCGATCAGCGGCGCGGAATATGAACCTTCTTTTTCTGCCAAAGCCTTGCAGGAAGAACATTCGCATTTGTGGCTGTTGTCTTCCTGGCTGATGTCATACACATAGGGCGGGGGATAGTTTCCCTTTGCTGCTTTGGCCCGGTCCTGCCGGATAAATTCACGCAGCTGCTTCAGCGTGAGCTGACGTGCTTCAGGATTGGTCATGCAAATCTGTCCCCGGATCCGGCCTTTTTTGGGAAGCATGCGTTCCCCTTTGGAATTCAGAGAGAAGAGTTCCGGTTTTGCGGGCCATTTTCTGGCATAGCTGTTGAACGTGTGATGCGGGCGGACTCCGCCGAGAAATTTTGTCATGCCGTTATAGGTTTGAAAAGCGCTGAATCCCTTATTGAATTCTTTCAGCTGCGGGTGGTCATCGGTGTTGCAGATATGAATGCAGCGCTGATTGATCACCGGTTTGAACCGGATGTTCCAGCTGCCGATTTCCAGTTTCGGATTTCGCGGAATCACGGTCGTTTTTTCATCGAGGACATGAATATCTGCCTGTTTTTCGAGGTATTCATAGACCCCGTAAAGAGTTCCGCGGGGATATCCTCCTGTGATTATAAGATTATCGTTGAC
>CACXDX010000007.1 GCA_902766525.1 uncultured Bacillota bacterium
AAGCGTGGGTCAGAAAGTTAACCCGAAAGGATTCAGAGTCGGCGTCATCAAAGACTGGGACAGCCGCTGGTATGCCAGAAAAGAATACTCTGATTATCTCCTGGAAGACTATCAGATCAGAAAATATCTGAAAAAAAGATTGTTTGATTCCGGTCTCTCCCGCGTTGAAATCGAACGCGCTGCCGGCCGAATTAAAGTTAATATTTACACCGCGAAACCCGGTATCGTTATCGGCCGCGGTGGAGCGGAAGTGGATTCCCTGAAAAAGGCCCTGGAAAAAATGACGGGCAAAAAGGTGAATATCTACATCAATGAAGTTAAGAAACCGGAACTCGACGCTCAGCTCGTCGCCGAAAGCATCGCTTCCGCGCTGGAAAGACGTATCGCTTTCCGCCGCGCCATGAAGCAGGCTGCCGGCCGCACGATGCGCATGGGTGCCGGTGGTATCAAAATCATGTGCTCCGGTCGTTTGGGCGGTGCCGAAATCGCTCGTACCGAATGGATCAGTGACGGTAAAGTTCCGCTGCATACTTTGAGAGCGGATATTGACTACGCCGTTGCCGAAGCGGATACCACCTATGGTAAGATCGGCGTTAAATGCTGGATCTACAAGGGAGAAGTTCTTCCCGAAAAAAACGTCTCCGGTAAGGCGGAAGGGGGTAAACGCTGATGTTAATTCCCAAAAGAGTCAAACATCGTAAACAGCATCGCGGCAGAATGACCGGGAAAGCCACAAAGGGCAACTTTATCGCCTACGGTGAATACGGTCTGCAGGCTATGGAATGCGGTTGGATCACCAGCCGTCAGATCGAAGCCGCCCGTATCGCGATGACCCGTTATATGAAGAGGGGCGGGAAAGTCTGGATCAAGATCTTCCCTCATAAGCCCATCACCGAAAAACCCGCCGAAACCCGTATGGGTAGCGGTAAAGGGACGCCGGAATACTGGGTTGCCGTTGTCAAACCCGGTCGTGTCATGTTCGAAGTCGGCGGTATTTCCGAAGAAGTCGCCCGTGAAGCGCTCCGTCTCGCCATGCACAAACTTCCGGTGAAGTGCAAATTCGTGAAAAGAGAAGAACAGGTTGGGGGTGAAGCAGAATGAAGATGAAAGAAATCAACGAAATGACGACTGAAGAATTAGTCAAAAAAGTTGCTGATCTCAAAAACGAACTCTTTAATCTGCGTTTCCGTCACGCCACCGGCCAATTGGAAAACCCCGCAGTGATTAAAGACGTAAGAAGAAATATCGCCAGAGTAAAAACGGTCATCAGAGAACGTGAACTCAACGGTGAAGAAGTCTGAGCGGAAGGAGTATCTCTAAACTATGGAAAGAACGACAAGCAGAAAAGTCCGAATCGGTACAGTTGTCAGCGATAAAATGGACAAAACGATTGTTGTGAGAGTCGAAACCCGCTTCAAGCATCCTCTTTACGGCAAAATCGTTAAAACCAGCAAGAAATATAAAGCCCATGATGAAAATAACGAAGCCAGAATCGGCGATGTTATCCGTATGATGGAAACCCGTCCTTTGTCCAAGGACAAGAGATGGCGCTTAGTTGAAATTATCGAAAAAGCCCCGATTGTCTGAGGGTAATAGGAAAGGGGGCATAACGCCATGATCCAACAGGAAACCAGGCTCAAAGTTGCCGATAACACCGGCGCGAAAGAGTTGTTGTGTATTAAAGTATTGGGCGGTGCCGGTCGTCGCTATGCCAGTGTCGGCGATATCATCGTCTGTTCGGTCAAAAGTGCCACACCCGGTGGCGTGGTAAAAAAAGGGCAGGTCGTCAAGGCTGTTATCGTCAGAACGAAGAAAGAGATCCGTCGTGAAGACGGAACGTACATCCGTTTTGACCAGAACGCCGCTGTAATCATCAAAGATGACGGTCAGCCCCAAGGCACCCGTATCTTCGGGCCCGTAGCAAGAGAGTTGAGAGAAAAGAATTATATGAAAATCGTTTCTCTGGCGCCGGAAGTACTGTAATTTTTAGGAGGTGGACAAATTGGCAATCGCCAAAACCAATATCAAAAAAGACGATACGGTAATGGTCATTACCGGAAAAGATGCCGGTAAAACCGGTAAAGTCCTCCAGGTGCTTCCTGCCAGCGGCAGGGTTGTTGTGGAAGGTGTTAATGTGGTAAAACGCCACACCAAACCCACCCAGAAGAACCCCCAGGGCGGCATTATGGAGAAACCCGCTGCGATTGATCTTTCTAACGTGATGCTCTATTGCGGCAAATGCAACAAAGTTACCAGAATTTCTAAAACCATCGTTGATGGGAAACGGGTTCGCCGGTGCAAACACTGCGGCGAAATCTTAAAGTAAGCGGGAAGGAGGCAAATTAAATGGCAAGACTCAAAGATAAATATAACGATGAGATCATCCCTGCCCTGAAAGAAAAATTTCAGTATGACAACATCATGGAAGTTCCCAAGATCGTGAAGATCGTTGTCAACATGGGTTTGGGTGAAGCCATCGCCAATCCCAAGGCTTTGGATGCCGCTATCAGTGACATGACTCAGATTACCGGTCAGAAACCGATTGTTACCAAAGCGAAAAAATCCGTTGCAGCCTTCAAAGTCAGAGAAGGTATGTCCATCGGCTGCAAAGTTACGCTGAGAGGCGACAGAATGTATGAATTCTGCGATCGTCTCGTTTCCGTGGCTCTGCCCCGCGTCAGAGATTTTAAAGGGATCTCCCCGAAAGCTTTCGACGGCCGCGGTAACTATACGCTCGGTTTAAAGGAACAGTTAATCTTCCCTGAAATCGAATACGATAAGATTGATAAGATTCGTGGTTTGGAAGTATGCTTTGTTACTTCAGCGAAAACCGACGAAGAAGCCAAAGAGCTCTTAAGACTTATCGGCATGCCTTTTGCGAAATAAGTCGGAGTAAGGAGGAAACAACGTGGCAAAAAAATCTATGATTGCGAAACAGGGGCGTACGCCCAAATATTCCGTTCGCGGATATAATCGCTGCAGAATCTGCGGCAGGCCTCATGCCTATATGCGTAAGTTCGGTATTTGCAGGGTTTGCTTCAGAGAATTGGCTTACAAGGGAGAAATCCCCGGTGTAACCAAATCCAGCTGGTAACCGGAAGGAGGTAATAAACATGGTCATGACAGATCCCATTGCCGATTTCCTTACCAGAATCCGCAATGCTAATACTGTATACATGGAAAAGGTGGAAATCCCCGCCTCAAAAACAAAATTAAATTTAGCCAACATCCTTAAGGAAGAAGGCTATATCAAAGATGTCGAATATATCGAAGATGGCAAGCAAGGCTTTTTACGCCTCTATCTCAAATACGGCGCCAACCGTGAAAAGGTCATTACCGGCTTGAAAAGAATCAGCCGCCCCGGTTTGAGAGTTTATGCCCAGAAGGATGAGCTGCCTAAAGTTTTGGGTGGCCTCGGCATCGCCGTTATTTCCACGTCGAAAGGTCTTATGACCGATAAAGACGCCCGTAAAGCCGGAATCGGCGGCGAAGTAATGTGCTACATCTGGTAAACGAAACGAAATCACGAAACTCAAATTGGGAGGTGCAATATGTCTCGTATAGGCAAAATGCCGATAGCGATCCCTTCCGGCGTTAAAATCGATCTTGACGGTCAGCACATCAGTGTGGAAGGCCCCAAGGGAAAACTGGAAAGGGATATTCATCCGGATATGGATGTAAAAATCGAAGGCGAAGAACTGATCGTTAATCGCCCCAGTGATGACAGTAAACACGCAGCTTTGCATGGTTTGACCCGGGCCCTCATCAATAATATGGTGGTTGGCGTCACGGCAGGCTTTAAAAAAGATCTCGAACTGGTCGGTGTCGGTTATCGTGCTGCCAAACAGGGTAATAACCTCGTACTTACCGTTGGTTATTCTCATCCTGTGGAAATGGCACCCACTGAAGGTATTACCATTGACGTTCCCACGCCGAACCGTATTACCATCAGCGGTATCGACAAGGAAAAGGTCGGCGCTTTCGCCGCCAACGTCAGAGCTGTCAGACCGCCGGAACCTTATAAAGGGAAAGGCATCAAATATGTCGGCGAAGTAATCAAACGGAAAGCCGGTAAAGCCGGTGTGAAAGCCGGTTAAAGGAAGGAGCGCTTGTTTTGTATAAACCGTATGACAGAAAAGCTGTTCGGAAGAAAAAACATGCCAGTGTCAGACTGAAGGTCTCCGGTACGCCGGATTGCCCTCGCCTGGCAGTTTCCCGCAGCTCAAAACATATCTATGCCCAAATCATCGATGATGTTGCCGGCAAAACGCTGGCCGCCGCTTCCACGCTGGACGCTTCTTTGAAAGAAAACTACGGCGGGAATATCGAAGCCGCTGCCGCTGTCGGCAAGCTGATCGGTGAAAGAGCTCTCGAAAAAGGTATCAAGGAAGTCGTTTTTGACCGTGGCGGAATGATTTACCACGGCAGAGTTAAAGCGCTTGCCGACGGTGCCAGAGAAGCTGGCCTCGAATTTTAAGAGGAGAAGGAGGGAAATAGATGTCCAGAATAGACGTCAACAGTCTTGGTGAATTGACAGAAACCATCGTCAATATCAACCGTGTCGCGAAAGTTGTTAAAGGCGGCCGCCGTTTCAGCTTCAGCGCTCTCGTTGTTGTCGGTGATGGTGAAGGTCATGTCGGCTATGGTATGGGTAAAGCCGGGGAAGTCCCCGAAGCGATCCGCAAAGCCGTTGAAGACGCCAAAAAGAATATTATTTATGTACCTATCGTTAATTATACGCTTCCTCATGAAACCATCGGACGTTTCGGCGCGGCCAGAGTTATGCTCAAACCCGCCGCTCCCGGTACCGGTGTTATCGCCGGCGGCCCGGTGCGTGCCGTCCTTGAAGCCGTGGGCGTTCGCGATATTCTGACGAAGTCTTTGGGCTCCAACAACGCGATCAACATGGTTTCCGCTACTTTTGAAGGTCTCGAACGTATGCGTACCGTCGAAGAAGTTGCGAAACTGAGAGGAAAAACCGTGAAGGAAATCTTGGGTCAGGAGGATTAAAGCCATGGCAAAAATCAAGATTACCCTTGTGAAAAGTGTCATCGGATACAGTGAAAAACAGAGAAAAACCGTCCGCTCCCTGGGACTTACCAAGACCGGTCGTTCTGTGATTCAGGAAGATACCCCCGATATTTTGGGGAAAGTTAAAAAAGTGAACCATCTCTTGAAGGTGGAAGAAGTTGACGGCTAAGTACCCAAGGGAGGTAAAAAATTATGTATTTAAGTGATTTAAAACCGGCCGCGGGATCGAAAAAAGCGCCTACTCGTAAAGGTCGCGGTATCGGTTCCGGTTTAGGCAAAACCGCGGGTAAGGGTCATAAAGGTCAGAAAGCCCGTTCCGGTGGCGGCGTTCGCCCCGGTTTTGAAGGCGGCCAGATGCCCTTGCAGCGCAGATTGCCTAAGAGAGGTTTTACCAATATCAATAAAAAAGTTATCGTTGAAGTTGCGCTTCAGGATCTCAATCTCTTTGATGCCGATACAGTGATCACTCCCGAAACATTGTGGGAAGCCGGTTTCATCAAAGGTTCCTGTGACGGCGTGAAAGTTCTCGCCAACGGCGAAATCGAAAAACCTGTCACACTGCGCTATATCAGCTGCAGCAAAGCTGCCGCTGAAAAAATCGAAGCTGCGGGCGGAAAAGTCGAGGTGATGTAAAATGCTTTCAACGCTGATTAATGCGTTAAAAGTAAAAGAGCTCAGAGGGAAATTACTGTTTACGCTTATCATGTTTGTTATTTTCCGCTTCGGTGCTCACATTCCTGCGCCGGGAATCAATCCCGATGTTTTGAGTTCGTATTTTTCTCAAAATATTTTTGGCTTTATTGATATTATTTCCGGCGGTGCCTTTAAGAATATCAGTTTGTTCGCCATGGGGATTATGCCCTACATCAATGCTTCGATTATTATGAATTTGCTGACCATCGTTGTTCCCTATTTTGAAGCTCTTTCCAAACAGGGACCCGAAGGCCGCAAAAAAATGGCTCAGCTTACACGTTACGGCTGTGTGATCCTTGCCTTTGTGCAGGCTCTTGCCATGTCTTTCTATCTGAAAGACGCTATGTACAGTTTCAATTTCTTCTCCGTATTGGCTTTGGCGATTTCGCTGACGGCCGGTACCGCGATGCTGATGTGGATGGGTGAAATGATCACCGAAAAGGGTATCGGCAACGGGATCTCCTTGATCATCTTTGCCGGGATCGCCTCCCGTATCCCCAACGGTTGCATGTATGTTTTCCAGTCGTTGAGAAGCGGTGAAACGAATTTCTTCGCGGTTCTGCTCTTTGTTGTGATCGCGCTCATCATCATTGTCGGCATCATCTATATCCAGGAAGGACAGAGAAGACTTCCGGTTCAATACGCCAAGCGCGTTGTAGGCCGTAAGATGTACGGCGGTCAGAGCACTTTCATTCCGATGAAAGTCAACCAGGCCGGTGTTATCCCGATCATCTTCGCAATGTCCCTGCTGATGCTGCCTACGATGATTTTCGGGTTCTTCCCGAATAACGCTGTCTGTGCGGCGATCGCCGGCTGGTTCAGTGCCGATCATCCCGTTTACATGATCCTGTACGTTGCCTTGATTATTTTCTTCACTTACTTCTACACCGCTGTTACTTTCAGCCCTGTGGATGTGGCGGACAATTTGAAGAAAAACGGTGGATTTATTCCCGGTTTGCGCCCCGGTCGGCCTACCGCCGAATATATTGACAAAATCCTCACTCGTTTGACTTTGGCGGGTGCGATCTTCTTAGCTTTCATCGCACTGCTTCCGAATCTGATGATGGCCGTTACCGGCCTCGATCTGGGCTTTGGCGGTACGTCCCTGCTGATTGCCGTCGGGGTTGCCCTGGATACGATGAAGCAGCTGGAAAGCCAGGTTTTGATGCGCAGCTACCAAGGCTTTATGAAATAAGGAGAATAAAATGAGATTAGTATTATTAGGACCTCCGGGAGCCGGTAAAGGTACCCAGGCCGCCACAATGGTTGAAAAATACAACATTGTTCATATCTCTACCGGGGATTTGCTCCGTGCGGCCGTTAAGGCCGGAACCAAACTCGGTTTGGAAGCCAAAGGCTATATGGAATCGGGACAGCTTGTCCCCGACAGTCTGATCCTCGGATTGATGGAAGAAAGAATCCAGCAGGAAGATTGCCAAGAGGGTTTCCTCCTGGATGGCTTTCCCAGAACGCCGGCACAAGCCGATGCTTTGGATGAAATGCTTACAAAACTCGGTCAGAAACTCGACGCCGTTGTCAATATCGAAGTTCCTCTCGATAAGCTGATGGTTCGTCTGACCGGCCGCAGAGTTTGCAAAACCTGCGGCGCAACGTATCATGTCAGCTTCAATCCCTCCCCCAAAGGTGACCTTTGCGGAAATTGCGGAGCGGAATTGATCCAGCGTGCTGACGATACGGAAGAAACCGTAAAAAATCGTCTTGATGTCTATGAACAGCAGACAGCTCCCCTGATCGACTATTATACCAAAGCCGGTATTATCAAGAACATCAACGGGGATCAGGATATCAAGAAAGTACTTGAAGATATCTCAATTGCCTTAGGAGGCAAGGAATGATCACCATCAAAAATAAGGAACAAATTGCCAAAATGCGTGATGCCGGCAAGATCGTCGCGGAAGTACTGGCTCTTATGCAAGAAAACGTGAAACCCGGCGTTTCAACTTGGGAGTTGGACGAAATTGCCGAAAATCATATCCGTAAATGCGGCGCCGTTCCTACATTTTTGGGTTATGGCGGCTTCCCCGCGTCGATTTGCGCATCCGTCAATGAAGAGGTTGTTCATGGGATTCCGAGTCGCAGCCGCATCTTAAACGAGGGTGATATCATCAGCGTTGATGTGGGCGCCACTTTCCGCGGCTATGTAGGTGACGCAGCGAGGACTTTTCCCGTGGGAGCGATCAGCGATGAGAACGCTCGACTCATCGAGGTGACCAAACAATCTTTTTATGAAGGATTGGCACGGGCGCATCAGGGAAACCGTTTGGGTGATATTTCCCACGCGATTCAACGGTATGTGGAAAGACATGGTTTTTCCGTTATCCGGGATCTTGTCGGTCACGGTGTCGGTGAAGTCATGCATGAAGATCCGCTTGTCCCCAATTATGGCAAAAAAGGCCGGGGCATCAAATTGTGTAAAGGTCTCACTATTGCGGTTGAACCCATGGTTGCGGCAGGTCACTACGCTTTGGAACAGCTCTCGGATAATTGGACTTACGTTACGAAAGACGGTTCAATGACCGCCCACTATGAAAATTCTTTTGCCATCACCGACGGAGAACCTGAAATTTTAACCAGACTTTGAGTTGGAAAGGGTGAAAAAATGGAGTGGTCTAAGGGACAGCTCGTCTATTCCAAACAGGGTCGGGATAACGGCAATGCCTATGTGGTATTGAAAAAGGAAGGAAACTTCTGTTTCCTGGCCGATGGCAGGAAAAGGACGTATCTGAAACCGAAAAAGAAGAATTTCAAACATCTGCAGGCGACTCATTGGGTTTCCACTGAGATCGAGGAGATGCTCTCGGCGGGTAAGATCCCGACCGATGTGAAAATCAGAGAGTTTATAAATAATCATCGCTCAAATATTTGAGCCGGGAGGTACCGGATGTCGAAACAAGACGCAATTGAAGTCGAAGGCACAGTCGTAGAACCGCTGCCGAATGCCATGTTCACCGTGGAATTAGCAAACGGTCACAAAGTGTTGGCCCATGTTTCCGGAAAGATCCGAATGAATTTTATTCGCATTCTGCCCGGGGATAAAGTTACTGTTGAATTAAGCCCTTACGATCTTACTCGCGGGCGTATCGTCTACCGTTATAAATAAGACGGCGACATAAAAAATTCGCGTAGAGAAAAGGAGGAATTACCGTGAAAGTTCGCGCTTCGGTAAAGCCAATTTGCGAAAAATGTAAAGTGATCAAAAGAAAAGGGACCGTTATGGTCATTTGTAAGAATCCCAAGCATAAGCAGAAACAGGGATGAGGAAATAAAAGAATCATTGAAATTGGAGGTGCATGTAATCAATGGCACGTATTGCTGGTGTTGATATCCCCCGTGATAAGAGAGTGGAAGTTGCCTTGACTTATATCTATGGTATCGGTCTTCCCTCTGCCCAGAAAATTTTGGCGGAAGCCAATATCGACGGAAATATCAGAGTAAAAGACCTGACGGAAGAACAGGTCAACGTGATTCGTGATATCGTCAACAACAAATATCTTGTGGAAGGCGATCTTCGCCGTGATGTCGCTTTAAACATCAAACGTCTTACGGAAATCAGCTGCTATCGCGGTATCCGTCATAGAAGAGGTCTTCCCGTCAGAGGTCAGAAGACCAAAACCAATGCACGTACCCGCAAAGGTCCCAAACGGTCCGTATCCGGTAAGCGTAAGAAATAAGGAAGGGGGGAAAATCCATGGCAAGAAGACAGACTCGCAGAAGAAAAGAAAAGAAGAATATCGAATATGGGGTAGCCCATATCAATTCTACGTTTAATAATACGATTATCGTTATTACCGATAAAGCCGGTAATGCGATTTCCTGGTGCACTGCCGGTGCTTCCGGTTTCAAAGGCTCCAGAAAGAGCACTCCCTTTGCCGCGCAGCAAGCTGCGGAAACCGCCGCCAAAGCCGCGATGGAGCACGGTATGAAAACCGTGGAATGTGTTGTGAAAGGACCCGGCAGCGGCAGAGAAGCCGCGATCCGTTCCCTTCAGGCGACGGGTTTGGAAATCAGCATGATCAAGGACGTTACTCCCATTCCTCACAATGGCTGCCGTCCGCCCAAAAGAAGAAGAGTTTAGGAGGTGTCTTTCATCAATGGCACGTTATACAGAATCACAATGCCGGCTTTGCCGTCGTGAAGGAGAAAAGCTCTATTTGAAGGGTGATCGTTGCTACGGCGAAAAATGCTCCTTCTCTAAGAGAAGCTATGCTCCCGGGCAGCACGGTGCTGCCGCAGCCCGTAAAAAACGTTCCGAATACGGTCTGCAGTTAAGAGAAAAAGAAAAAGTTCGTCGTATTTACGGCGTTTTAGAAAAACAATTCCGCCTTTATTACAAAGCCGCAGTCAGAAAAGGCGGTGTCACAGGGGAAAATCTCCTGGTCCTCTTGGAATCCCGTCTCGATAACGTCGTTTATCGCGCAGGTCTTGCCAACAGCCGCAACGAAGCCCGTCAGCTCGTGCTTCACGGTCACTATACCGTTAACGGCAGAAAAGTCAACATTCCTTCTTTCCTCGTGAAAAAGGGTGATGTGATCGCCGTTACCGCCAAGAGCAAAAAAAGTCCGAAGTATCAGGCAATTGCCGAATTGGCTGCTGTTAAATCCCTTCCCGATTGGCTGACGCTGGATAAAGATAATCTCGTCGCTACCGTCGTTGAAACACCGACGCGCGAATCGATTGATATTCCCATCGAAGAACACTTGATCGTTGAATTCTACTCCCGTTAAGGTTTCGGAAGTTTGGTTCGATAGTTTATATAAGGAGGCCAGTATATGCTGTCAGGAATGGAAAAACCTAAGATTCAATGTGTGGAAATAAATGATGCGAAAACATATGGCCGCTTTGTTGTGGAACCTTTGGAAAGAGGTTATGGGATCACCCTGGGCAATGCTCTTCGTCGTGTTCTGCTTTCCTCCCTTCCCGGTGCCGCAGTGACATCAGTGAAAATCGATGGTGTTCTTCATGAATTTACCACGATAACCGGTGTTTATGAAGACAGTACTGATCTGATCCTCAACCTCAAGGGACTTGGTGTGAAACTTTATACCGATGAGGAAAAGATTCTCACTTTGGATGCGGAAGGTGAAGGTGAAGTCACCGGCGCCGATTTTGAATGCAGCTCCGAAGTGGAAATTCTGGATCCGACTCACCATATTGCCACCCTTGATAAAAACGGTAGTCTTCACATGGAAGTTACTGTGGAACGGGGCAGAGGTTATAACAGTGTTGAAAAGAATAAAAAGGAAAATGCTCCCATTGGGGTTATTCCCATCGATTCGTTCTTTTCGCCGATTACAAAAGTCATTTTCCACGTGGAAGATACACGCGTCGGTCAGCAGACCGACTTTGATAAACTGACTCTCGAGATTTGGACTGACGGGAGCATCCTTCCGGATGAAGCCATCAGTAAGAGCGCGAAGATCCTCTCCGAATATCTCAAGCTGTTTATCGGTCTCACCGAAGTTCCCGGTGATGATATCATCATGATCGAAAAACAGGAAGATAACAAGGATAAAATCCTCGATATGACCATTGAGGAACTGGATATGTCCGTTCGTTCCTATAATTGTCTCAAACGTGCCGGCATCAATACGGTTCAGGAATTGACCCAGCGCACGGAAGAAGACATGATGAAGGTCAGAAATCTGGGGAGAAAATCCCTGGAAGAAGTTGTTGAAAAACTCAACGAGCTCAATCTTGCTCTGCGTAAACCGGAGGATTGATCCCGTATCACAATGATCTGATAAGGAGGAAAATACAGTGGCATACGGCAGAATCAGAAGAAACAGCGCCCATCGCCGGGCCATGCTGAGAAACATCACGACTTCTCTTTTGGACAAAGAGAGCATCGAAACGACAGCACCCAAGGCGAGAGAGCTGAGAAAAGTTGCCGAAAAAATGATTACGCTCGGCAAAAAAGGCGATTTGCATGCCAGACGGCAGGCTCTTGCCTATATTCAGGATGAAGATGTTGTCACCAAAGTGTTCACGGTCCTGGCGGAACGTTATAAAGACAGACCCGGCGGTTATACCCGTACCATCAAACTGGGTCTCAGACAGGGTGACGCTGCGGAAATGGTTCGCATTGAATTGGTTTGATTAAATCATTGACACATCATAAGGGAAGGGCAAATGCTGTCCTTCCCTTCTTCTGTGAACAGAGGAGCTGTGATGGAAGGGAAAAAAATTCTGCTCACAATCGCATATAAAGGAACGGCTTACTGCGGATTTCAGATCCAGCCCAACGGGGAATCCATCGAGGGACTGCTGAACGATGCCCTGAGCAGAATCGCCGGGCATCCTGTTTCGATTCTCGGCGCAAGCCGCACCGATGCGGGCGTCCACGCCTTCGGACAACGTGCCACCTTTGTATTGTCCGGGAGCATCCCTGTGGACCGCATCCCTGCCGCCGTGAACGGTCTGCTGCCCGGGGATATCGTTGTCCTTGCGGCGAAGGAAGTTCCGGAAAAATTCCATTGCCGTTATGACGCCATAGGTAAGCATTATCGCTACAGGATCAGAAATACCGATCTGCCGTCTCCCTTCGACAGAGATACCTCCTATTTTTTTTCGGGAGCACTTGACACGACGTTGATGCGGGAAGCTGCTTCTCTCTTTATCGGGGAAAAGGACTTTCGTGCCTTTACCGCCGCCAACAGCGGCAGAAATAATTTTGTACGCAAGCTGGATAAGATAGAAATATCCCGTGATAAAGAATATATTCTTCTTGATTTTTGGGGAGAGGGTTTTCTCTATAAGATGGTGCGGAGCATCAGCGGTGCGCTGATTGATGTCGGTCGCGGCTACTTCAACACCGATGTTATAGAAAAAGCGCTTTTGAGCGGAGAAAGGTCCCTTCTTTCTCTGACTGCGCCGGCACATGGGCTGACGTTGATAAAAATCTATTATGACGATGAATATTATCTTGACAAAGAAGACCCTTTGCGGTAAAATATAATAGTGTCGCCATAAAGGGGAGCGATGCCCCGTGCGAACCGATATGGCGCATTTTGAAAACAGAATGATTTTCCAGGAGGAAATAAAATGCAAACCACTTATATGGCAAAACCCAGTGAAGTGGAATCGAAGTGGTATATCCTTGATGCCGAAGGAAAGCCCCTCGGCCGTGTTGCCACCGAAGCTGCCCGCTTACTGAGAGGCAAACATAAACCGACCTATACACCGCATATTGATACCGGTGATCATGTGATCGTGATCAATGCCGAAAAAGCCGTCCTCACCGGCAAAAAGCTCGATCAGAAATACGCATATCATCATTCCGGTTATCCCGGCGGTCTGAAATCCATTTCCTATCGCAAATTGATGGAAACCAAACCCGAATTGGCCATGGAATTTGCGATCAAAGGAATGATCCCCCACAATCGCCTCGGCAGACAGATGCTGAAAAAAGTTCGTATCTACAGAGGCGCCGAACATAACCATGCTGCCCAGAAGCCGGAAGTATGGAATTTCTAAGGAGGATTTGAGAAATGGCAGATAAATTTTATGGCACAGGCCGTCGTAAAAACGCCATCGCTAAGGTTTGGGTCCGGGCCGGCGAAGGCAATATTGAAGTCAACGGAAAATCTCTTGAAGATTATTTCGGCAAAAAGACATTGGAAATGGTTGTCAAACAGCCTTTGGATACTACCGCTTCCGGCGCCAACTACGATGTGATCGCCAAAGTTCACGGCGGCGGTATGTCCGGTCAGGCCGGCGCGATTCGTCACGGTCTCTCCAGAGCTCTCGTTGAAGCCAACCCCGATTTTCGTCCCGCATTGAGAGCCGCCGGCTTCATGACCAGAGACCCGAGAATGAAAGAACGCCGCAAGTACGGCTTGAAAAAGGCCCGTAAAGCGTCTCAGTTCTCCAAACGTTAATTCAATCAATCAAAAAGCGCGCTTACAAAGCGCGCTTTTTTTAAAGCTGCGGTATTTTTACCGCAGCTTTTGTATGTATTTTCGAAGACAGCGTTTGGAGCGTAGACCTTCGAATTCAAGTTTTTTCGACTTTAAATCTTAATGGATTATTCACCTTCGCAGGCAATAACACTGAAGAGATCATAGTCCTGCAATTGTGCGCGGCCGTTCAGCCCTTTTAATTCCAGCAGAAAAGTGATATTCACTACCCGGCATCCCAGCTCTTCCACGAGTTTCGCCGCGGCTTTCGCCGTACCTCCGGTGGCGAGGAGATCGTCCACGATGACCACCTTTTGGCCGGGTTTCAAATCGTCTTTATGTACTTCGATCACGGCGGAGCCGTATTCCAGATCATATTCTTTGGCGATGGTCTCCCTGGGCAGCTTGCCCTGTTTGCGTATCATCACAAAGGATTTGTGCATATTGTAGGCAATGGGCATGCCGAATAAGAAGCCGCGGGATTCCAGACCGACGATCACATCAAAGTCCAGATCCTGCAGATGGGCCTGCATCTCATTGACGGCCAGCTCCAATCCATCCGGATCTACCAGCACCGAGGTAACGTCGTAGAATGTCACGCCCGGTTTGGGAAAGTTCGGAATGGTGCACAAATAATCTTCTATTCTCATACTCATTTCTGCTCTCCTTTCGATCCTCATGCCTGCTATATTAAGTATACAATAAGCGATGCCGTTTGAAAAGAGGAAACCTGCTTTTTCATTTAAACCAAATTAATTGTATTGGTTCGCATTGAAAAGAATTCGAAATGAAACCTCTGTATAACGGCAAAAAGACGATGATTTGAGCATATCTCGGATTGTTAGGGTTACTCTGTTTTTAATACGAAGCGGCGCAAGCCTTCCTCAAAGCCTTCGTTGCGGCAGCCCGCGGTAACGATATCGGCAGCGTTTTTCAATTCCTCAACGGCGTTGCCGACGGCAATGCCGAGGCCGGCAGCCGCCAGCAAAGGGATATCATTGGTATTGTCGCCAAATGCGGCGCATTCTGACGTTTCGATCCCCAAATGTGCGCACAGCTTCTCCAGTCCCGTCCCTTTATCGATGCCCAAAGGCGTAACTTCAATGAGATGAGAGGCGGATTGAGAAAAACAGGCCTCTCGGCCGAAAAGCGATTCCAGTTCATTTTCAAGAGCGGGGATCCGTTCCGGATCATCGGCGAGAAGCATCTTCGGTGTGGGAAAAGGCGGATAGAGGGAAAAATCGCCGACTTCCTTGTGGGACGCAAACGCCAGATCGGGATCCGGATGCCGACTCAGATCGAGCTTTTCGACGATGATGGTATCGTTTTCGTACATCTGAACATAAAGGCGGTTTTGTCGGCAGAACGCCAGTATCTCTTTGACGAGCTCCGCTTTGAGACAGGCGGCGAAGATCGGTTTCCGTCGCGACGAATCCGCAATCAAGGCACCGTTATAGCAGAGCGCGTAGTAGGGGCAGCCGATCTTTTCGGCAATACCCTCGGCGGAATGGAAAGACCGCCCGGTGGCGACGGCAAAGGCGATGCCGCGCCGGGCGCAGGCTTGTAAAAGTTTCGCCGTTTCCCCGGTCACTTCGGCATTCGTGTCCAATAAAGTGTTATCGATATCTGTCGCGATCAGACGAATCATAAATGACCTCCGAGAAACAGCTCCGAAATATTCATAAATAACAAGATCAACAAGCCCAGAACGGTCATGAGATTAAAGGCGTATATCATTTGCCGTGTGCCGAACCAGCGGCTCTTTTTCGGATGTTTAAAGACGTACAGCCGGTCATTTTTAAGAATCTCTTCGGGAATATTTTCGCCGAAACTGTTTTTTCCCGGTTCTTTTTCCGAAAAATAAATATCCGCCAAAAGAGCATAGTTTTTTGCCGCGCAGTCGGAATGATGATCGAATACCCCGTACCAACGATGCAGCAGGCAGAAAGCAATGATGCCGCCGATAATAATCACAATATTCAGCACCAGCAGCTCCAAAGAGGCCTCATCTCCGCTCTTCGTATAGGCAAAGGCCATAAAACCGGCAACGATCGCCATATAGATGCCGGAAAAAGCATGGATCTCACTTTCAACATGACGGGCGTGGGCTAAATTTTCCTTCATGCATTCCAGCAAAAAGTCGAGGTATGATTGGGGAACGGCGGGATTTTCAGCTCTTTTTTCATTTTGCGTTAATGGATCTTTTGTTTCTTTACTCATGGTTCCTCCTTAAAATTGAGGAAAAAAGGACTAAGCCGTTTCGGCTTAGTCCCTTTAAAATCTGGTTGCGGAGGCAGGACTTGAACCTGCGACCTCCGGGTTATGAGCCCGACGAGCTGCCAGCTGCTCTACTCCGCGATATCAAGAGCGACAAACGCTCCTTTTTTAAATAAATGGTGGGGAGAGATGGATTCGAACCATCGAAGTCGTCGACAACAGATTTACAGTCTGCCCCCTTTGGCCGCTCGGGAATCTCCCCC
>CACXDX010000008.1 GCA_902766525.1 uncultured Bacillota bacterium
GATCATGTCTTTCATCTGGCGCTGCAAACGCCAGTGGCCCGCCAAAAAGTCCTCTTTCTCCGACGTGACCAGCGGCAACTTCTATTTCTATCCCGTTGCCTGGGCCGCCGAGAAAAAAATCGCCGCCGGTACCACCAAAACAACGTTTTCCCCCAATCAATCCTGTAACCGCGCGCAGATCGTCGCTTTCCTGCACCGCTGTGACAGCGGCAAACACGCCATCCTCAATAAGAGCAGCTGGCAGTTGTACTATCCCAAAGCCGAAGCGGTGCTGAATGCCAACGGCCGCGATTTGAAAAAGGCCTTTACCTGGTCTTCCTATTTGACCTACTATGGCCACGGCGCGGCAGGCATGCCCGACGAACCGTCCCCCGGCTCGGAATGGTTTGCCAATTACGGCTTCACCAATCATAAGGGCAACTGCTACGTTATGGCGGCCACCTTCTGGGAAATGGCCGTTTGTCTCGGCTACGACACCCGTCAGATGACCGGTTACGTTCCGCTGGTCAGCGGTTCGCTGGGGCCTCATTCCTGGGTGGAGATCGTCGTCGGCGGCAAAACCTACGTCTGTGACCCCGATTTCGCTTATAATACGAGAAAAAGAGGGAATCCCCGCAACGGCTATCTGATCAACTACGGTCAGACCGGTACCTGGCGCTATACCAACTATAAAGCCATGAGCAGATAAGAGCCTTTCGGCCTTTATGATACTTTTCAGAAAAAACAAGGAGAATAAAAAAATGAAATCCAAGCTTTTATTCCTTTCCCTCACCGTTATCCTCGCCTTTGCCCTGCTGCTTGGCGGCTGCGGCAATAAAGAAGAAGTTGTTGAGGAAGAACCCGTTGTCGAAGAAGAAGTCAGCCTGAACACCATCGGCGACGAGATCAGCGGCGAACACGTTTTTTGCATCGAATTGACCAACAACACCGGCTCCGATATCACCGGTTTTACCGTTAAAGAAAGCGAAGAGGAAGCCTTCCCCGAAAATATGCTGAAGGAAGACGACGTTTTCACCGCCGGTGAAACCCGCATCCTCTATTACGACGCCGCCGAAGCCTACGCCGCGAGCGACGAGGAGCAAAGCGAAGCGGCCGCCGACGAACCCGTTCTGGAACCGGCTTTTGATATTCAGCTGACGCTGGCCCCGGCGGAAGAAGGCGGCGAAGACGTTGAGATCGTCCTGCATCAATTCCCCTTCGGCGATATGGAAGCGGGCTCCCTTGAATACGACGCTGAAGCCGGCGTCGCCTTTGTGACCTACGATTCCCTGACAACGGCTCAGGAACTTTCCACGAAAGAAGCGGAAATCCAGATCAAGGAAAGCGAAGAAGCGGCTGAAGCCGCCGCTGCCGAAGCGGCCGCCGCCGCTCAAAAGGAAGCGGCAAAACAGCAGAGCTCTTCCTCTTCATCATCTTCATCCTCTTCTTCCGGCAGCTCTTCAAGCGGTTCCTCCGCGGAAAAACCCGCCGAGTCCCAGCAGTCGGAATCCTCCTCGGGAAGCGGTGACAGCAGCAATGCCAACAGCGGCGGTTCCGGTGATTCCGGTTCCGACAGCGGCTGCATCGGAGACGAAGGACTTGTCTACTGAAATCAAAACCCAAAACAATCGAATCCGCGGCTACAGCTATTTAAGAGCTGTAGCCTGCGTTGCCGTTATCGCCCTTCACACCTTCAATGTGGCGGAGATCCTCTATAAGGATACGCTCACCGCGACGCAGCTTTCCCTTTCTCTGGCCGCGGTTTACGCTTTGATGTGGGCGGTGCCCTGTTTTGTGATGGTCAGCGGCGCGCTGCTCCTCGACCCCGGCCGTGAGGTCGGCCTCGGGAAGATCTATAAGAAATATCTCTTTCGCGTCGTCATCGCTTTGATCCTCTTCGGACTCTTCTTCCGCGGCTTCGATATGTTCATGGACGGTGAGCCCTTTGCCGTATCCTCACTGCTCAGGGGCTTGATCAACGTCTTTACCGGCGAAAGCTGGGCCCATCTCTGGTATCTCTACCTGCTGATCGGCATCTATCTGCTTTTGCCTTTTTACCGCATGATCGCGGCACACAGCTCCAAAAAGCTCCTCCGCTATCTGCTTCTGATCTATGTGCTGTTCCTTTCGCTGCTGCCCCTGACCCGCTTGTTTGGCGTGGAAAGCGGATTTTATATCCATGTTTCCACGATCTATCCCTTTTATCTCTTCGCGGGCTTTGCCATCGCCGAGCATGCGCTCAAACCGAGCCGTCCCCTCGCCGTGATCATCTTGATTTTCGCCACGGCGGCGACGATCGTTTTGACCCTGGTTCGCTACGAATATCAGTTTGAAAATCTCGATCTGCTTTTGCAGAGCTACGCTTCGATCTTCGTGATCCTTCAGGGCATCGCTCTCTTTTCCCTCTTCGCGTCGATGCCGCAAAAAGGTGAAAAGCCCTCCCTTTTCGGCAGGATGCTGTTGTTCATCGACGAAAACTGCTTCGGCATCTACCTCCTGCACATGGTCTGGATCCGCCTCGTGCTCCGCTACATGGAGGTCAATCCCTATGAGAGCGGCCTTTGGCTGTTCCCCGTTTTGATCCTCGCCAACCTCATCGTCACCGCCCTGATCATCTTCTTGCTGCGCAGGATCCCGGGGCTGA
>CACXDX010000009.1 GCA_902766525.1 uncultured Bacillota bacterium
GTGAGCCCTGTGGATGGTGAAATCAAGCAGGCATTGTCCGAACATATTGCAGAGCTCCGAAAAACGCTGTTGCTGTGTGTCATTACACTTCTCATCTTTTTCGTGGGAATATTTATATTCTGCAATGATTTTCTCACCGATTTGTTTCTCGGATATATCAGAGACCTTGGTGTGAAAATCGTTTATACGACTGTCGGTGAGGTTTGGACAACAAAGTTAAAGATTGCTTTTACAGCTGCTTTTGTGGCGTCTTTTCCTTTTATGTCTTTTTATTTCTGGCGTTTTTTGCGGCCCGCATTGTATCCGCATGAACGTAAAGCGATTGGCTGCAGTTTTTTGATTGCGCTGTTTCTCTTTTTACTTGGTGTTGCTTTTGCGTATTTCGTGGTTCTTCCTTTTACGCTGCGCTTTTTTGTTGCTTTTGGTGTCGGTACCGCTGAAGCGATGCTGACGATCAGCCGGTATGTCAGTTTTTTATTGGCTTTTGTGATTCCTTTCGGTCTTGTTTTTCTCATGCCGATCGTCGTGTATCTTTTAACAAAGCTTGGTTTAATGCCTGCCGGACTTTTGGTGAAAACAAGGAAGTATGTTATTGTTTTGCTATTGGTCCTTGCTGCTGTGTTGACGCCGCCGGATGTGGTTTCTCAGCTTTTATTGTTTTTCCCGATGATGATCCTTTGGGAAATCAGCATCCTTGTGGCAAAGCGTACAAAACCATTAAGAGAATCCTGAATTAAAAAAGCGCGTGTTTCACGCGCTTCAATTATATCCGTTGCTTTTTTTGCGGAACATGAAGGAGGGTCGACGGATGAAAAAAATTGTCGTGGGTCTGTTGGCTCATGTTGATGCCGGAAAAACGACATTGGCGGAGGGATTGCTTTTTCAAGCGGGAAAACTGAAAAAACCCGGTCGTGTTGATCATCGTGATTCCTTCCTCGATCATCATTTTTTGGAACGTTCCCGGGGGATTACGATTTTTTCCAAACAGGCCGGACTGGATCACGGTGAAACGGAAATTACCCTTTTGGATACGCCGGGTCACGTTGATTTTTCCGCGGAAATGGAACGGACGCTTTCCGTTCTTGATTATGCGGTTCTTGTTGTCAGCGGCAATGACGGTGTGCAGGCTCATACGGAAACGCTTTGGCGGCTTCTGCGTCGTTATCATGTGCCGACTTTTCTTTTTATCACCAAAATGGACATATCCCTGAAGCATAAAAATGAATTGCTCCGGGATGTGAGGGAACATCTTTCTCCTAACTGTCTTGATTTCAGTGAGGGGGTTGATACGGAAGAAATATCTCTTTTGGATGAAGAGTTATTTGAGCATTATCTGGAAAATGAAAAAGTGGAGGAGAAAGATATAATGCGCTTGATTCAGGCGGAGAAGCTTTTTCCCTGTTTTTTCGGCTCCGGTTTGAAACTTGATGGTATAGAGAAGCTGCTTTTCGCTCTCGATAAGTATACGATCCGGAAAGAGACGCCCGGTTCTTTCGGCGCAGTCGTTTACAAGATCGGCCGTGATGAAAAAGGGCAGCGTTTAACCTATGTTAAAATAATTTCCGGCAAGCTTAAAATTCGCACGGCGTTAGATTATGTTATTCCCGGCAGCAAAGAGGCTGTTTCGGAAAAAATTAATCAGATCCGTCTCTATTCCGGAGACCGATTCAGATCATGTGAGGAAGTATACGCCGGTGATATTTGTGCACTTTGCGGTTTGAGCGCAACCAGTCCGGGTATGACTTTGGGCACGGCTGCTCAAAGTCATACTCCGCTTTTGGAACCGGTTTTGAATTATCGGCTTAAGCTGCCCGACGGTAGTGATGAAGGTGCTTTTTTGCCCAAAATTCGTCTTTTGGAAGAAGAAATTCCCGAGCTTCATGTTGTTTGGGATGATGCTTTGAAAGAGATTCATATGAGGCTCATGGGCGAAGTCCAGATTGAAATCATCAAAGAGCTGATCAAAGAAAAATACGGTGAGGATGTCGATATTGAAGAGGGGCGGATCCTTTATAAAGAAACCATTGCCTCTCCTGTAATCGGGATCGGACACTTTGAACCGCTGCGTCACTATGCCGAAGTTCATTTGCTGTTGGAACCATTGGAAGAGGGAAGCGGCATCGTTTACTCCAGTCAGCTCGATGAGGATATTCTCGATCGCAACTGGCAGCGTTTGATCTTGAGCCAGCTGCAAAGCTACGCTCCGGCGGGAGTTTTGACCGGGGCTCCCGTAACCGATCTGGCGGTGACGCTGGTGGCCGGACGAGCCCATCAGGCGCATACCGAAGGCGGGGATTTTCGTCAAGCGGCGATACGATCATTTCGTAACGGCTTAATGAAGGCTGAAAGTATCCTTCTGGAACCGTATTATGATTTTGTATTAACGGTTCCTTCCGAACAGATCGGCCGTGCCATCAATGATATTCGCCTGATGGACGGCAGCTTTGAAATGTCGGAAGACAGCGGCGAAATGTCGCGTATCACGGGGCGTGCTCCCGTCAGGAAGATTAAAAATTATCAGACCGAAGTCTTATCTTACAGTCACGGCAAAGGAGCGATCCACTGCACCCTCGGCGGATATTTTCCCTGCGCGGATCAGGAAAAAATTGTTGAGGAAATAAATTATGATCCTCTGCGGGATACGGATCATCCTTCGGATTCCGTTTTCTGCGCCCACGGCGGCGGTTTCAGTGTCCCTTGGGATAAGGTGGCGGATTATGCCCATGTCAGCAGCGGTGTCCGCATCAATGACGACCGGGCGCCCTCACTTCCGAATCCGAAAATTTTCATGGCGAATCTCGATATCGATGAAAAAGAGATCGAGGCTATTATGGAAAGAGAATTCGGACCGATCAAACGCCGCCGCTATCGGCAACCGGCGGATGATGATCGAAAAATCAGACAAGTAAAGAAGCATACGGTCAAAGATTATTTAATTGTTGACGGTTACAACATGATCTTTCATTGGGATGGCCTTAAGGATTTGGCCGAAGACGATCTTGGCCTGGCTCGTCAGCATCTGATCGATCTTCTCGTCAATTATCATGGGTTTGTTCACGGTGAGCTTATTCTTGTTTTTGACGGTTATAAAATCAAGGGCAACCGTGAGAAGCATGAAGAAATCGACGGTATTCGCGTCGTTTATACGAAAGAGGGGGAAACCGCCGACGCCTATATCGAAAGACTGATAAAAGAGATCGGCCCCAAAGATAATGTGCGTATCGTTTCGTCCGATGCGTTGATTCAGATTTCCGCTGTGGGCAGCGGGGTGCTTCGGGTAAGCGCCAATGAATTAAAAGAAGATATTGATGAGATTCAAAAAAAACTGGCTGAGTTGATTGATCGCGTCAATAAAAAACAGGATAAAATCACCAATCGAATAATCGATAAATTCTGAAAGTGTGTAAAAATGACGGATAAGGAATTTGAAAAAGAAATAGAAACGCTTGATACCGGTGAAGAGGTTGTGTATTCCGCCGGCAAAGACCGATTTCAAAAAAAGACTGTGTCGCAGAAGCTGAAAGCAAAGCTGCCGAAACGCTATACATTTATTGTTGCTCTTTTGATTTCCTGCCTCCTTTGTTCATGTGTATTCTATTACATCGGCAGGCAGCTTTCATTCTCCCGCGGATATGATGACGGTTATGACGAAGGTTTTGACGTAGGCTATAACGACGGTATCGAGCTTTCTCTGAAAGAGAATGATTTTTCCGGTGAAGCTGACGGCAGTGAGGAGGAAGCAGTTTCTGCTGCAGGAACGGAGGCGGTTTATTGTACAGAATCAGGTGAAAGCTATCATTATGCCGGCTGCTCCTATATCGAAGGAAAAGATAATCTTAAGGAGATGACAGTTCAGGAAGCCGAATCCGCCGGATTGGATCCCTGCTCGAAATGCATTCAATGAAAATAAATCAAAAATAAAACATGCTCCCGTTATTAAACGGGAGCATGTTTTTATGATTGTGGAATGTGTCCGATCATTTTGACCAAAGAGGCAATTTCTTTCCCTGTTTCTTCCATTCTCTGAATTCCGTGGTTGCAGTGAACACAACATCGCTGGAAGAATTCAGCGCGGTTTCCAAGGAATCCTGAATCACGCTGACAATAAAACCGACGCCGACGATCTCCATGGCAACGTCGTTGGAAATGCCAAAGAGGGAGCATCCCAAAGGAACCAGCAGCAAAGAGCCGCCGGCAACGCCGGATGCGCCGCATGCGGAAAATGTCGCGATAATGCTGAGGAAAATGGCCATGGGAATCGTAACGTCAACGCCGGCAGTATACGCCGCAGCCAAAGAGAAAGTTGTGATGGTTACGGCAGCACCGTCCATATTGATGGTTGCCCCGAGGGGAATGGAGACGGAATACATGTTTTCATCCAAACCGAGATCCTTGCATAATTCCAGGTTGACGGGAATGTTCGCCGCGGAGCTGCGGGTAAAAAAGGCCGTTACACCGCTGGCACGCATACAGCGAAAAACCAGAGGATAAGGATTGCGGCGGAGAGTGATAAAAACGATCAGCGGGTTCACGATGAGGGCAACGGTAAGCATGGTAATAACGAGGATTGCCAAAAGATGTCCGTATGTATAGAAAATATCCATACCGCTGGTGGCAACGGAGTTGAAGATCAAACCCATGATCCCGAAAGGCGCGCAGTTAATGATCCAGCGGACAACGACGGAAATGGCGCTGGCAAGGTCGGAGGCCAGTTCTTTCGTGGAATCACTGGCTCTTTTTAAGGCGATCCCGATGATCACGCCCCAGAAAAGGATGCCGATATAATTTGCATTGCTTAATGCATCAACGGGATTGGAGACAATACTTGTGAGCAGATTGAACACAACCTCCGACATACCTTTCGGCGCCGTGTAGCCTTGGGCGGGATCCACCCCGGCGAGGGGAATGGTGACCGGAGAAGCAAAGTTGATCAATACTGCAACTGAGGCCGCAGCCAATGTACTGCAAAGATAGAGCAGAATAACGGTGCGGAAGCGTTTTGTGTGACCGCCTTTGGCGTTGGCCAGCGATGAAGCGACAAGCACAAAGACGAGGATCGGAGCCACGGCTTTCAGGGCGCCGACGAAGAGTTCACCAAAGAGAGCGATCCATCCCCAATTGGGAACGAGCAACCCCAAGACAGCACCGATAACGAGGCCGATCAATATGCGGACGATCAGGCTGAGAGAGTTCCATTTGCGGATGATATCCATGTTTTCCTCCTAAAAAAAGACATAAATCGATGATATTATAACGGAAACCGACTTATATTTCAAGTGTTTTCAGTATAATGCTTTTTTTAAAACATCGTTTTTCCCGAATAATCTGAGGTCATTGGATGTCTCTCTGTTTCCTGATTAAAATAATCGATGTTTGGTTGTCCAAAAGATGTCCAAAATTGCAAAAATGCATAAAAAAAAGGCCTATACATTTTCGGCGTATAGCCTTTGTACAGGTCTTTTTATGGTGGAGCTAATTGGATTCGAACCAGTGGCCTCTACGATGTCAA
>CACXDX010000010.1 GCA_902766525.1 uncultured Bacillota bacterium
CACGGCGACCCTGGCGCCGGAGCGCATTTCATCGACGGAACGTCCGGAGAGCTTGCCGTAGGGCGCAAACTTACGAACTTCAAAATAGACGTCGCCGTTGACCTCATAAGCGAGACCGTTATCCATGATCTGTTTCACCATGGCGATGATATCATCCATATGCTCGGTGACACGGGGGTGGATCGTAGCCTTTTGTACGCCCAAACGACCGGCGTCCTCAAAATAGGCCTTGATGTATTTCTCGGCCAGATCCTTCGGATCCATGCCCTCTTCATTGGCGCGGCGGATGATTTTATCATCCACATCGGTGAAATTCTGAACATAAGTCACATCGTATCCCCGATAGCTGAAATAGCGGCGGATCACATCGAAGGCGACGATGGGACGGGCATTGCCGAGGTGGATATAATTATACGTTGTCGGCCCGCAGACATACATCCTGACTTTGCCTTCTTCCACAGGAATGAATTCTTCCTTTTTATTATGCAGCGTGTTGTAAACCCGAATGGACATTTCAGTTTTTCTCCTTTTCCAATTCTTTTTCCAAAGCGGCAATGCGCCGGGTCAATTCATCGATCGCGTCGGCGACGGGGTCACTGATGCGGCCGTCTTCCACTCCGACCGAAATGCTGTCATCGGAGAAGCGTTCACCGTCTTTGACAACGATGCGGCCGGGCACACCGACGACGGTACAATTATCGGGGACATCCTTGACGACGACGGAACCGGCGCCGATCTTCACATTATTGCCGATCGTAATGGAGCCCAAAACGATGGCATTGGAACTGATGACCACATTATGGCCGATGGTAGGATGACGCTTCCCCTGTTCTTTGCCGGTACCGCCGAGAACGACGCCCTTGTACAGCGAGACATTTTCACCGATTTCCGAGGTCTCGCCGATCACGATACCCATACCGTGGTCAATAAAGAAACCGTCGGCGATCTTCGCGCCGGGATGGATCTCAACGCCGGTAAAAAATCGGTTGAGATGACCGATCAGACGAGCAAACCCCTTCATGCCGCGGCAATGAAACCGGTGAGCCAGGCGATGTCCCCAGATCGCGTGCAGCCCGGGGCTGCAAAAAAAGACCATCAATCGGGAAGTCGCCGCGGGGTCGCGTTCCATCACGGCATCGATATCCCGACGTATATGTTTAAACATGATTTTCCTCCTGAAACAAAAAAAGCCCGCCCGTTCAGAGACGGGCAGACCGCGGTTCCACTCTGATTACGCAAAAGCGCACTCAAACCCCTTAACGCGGGAAACGTTCTCTCCTACCTGATTTCAAAGAGAAAGCTCCGAAGCGCATTTCACCGAAAATCTCCTGAAACCGCTCGCAGCCGGTGACGGTCTCTCTCTGGAAGGAAGATGATTTCAGCTACTCTCTCCATCATCGCCGATATTTGTAATAATGTAGTAAAATGATTTTATCAAATCCCCATATCCTTGTCAAGAGTGAGGCGGCGAAATATTCTGTTTTTGCCCCTTCTTTTTGGGAAAATCACGGTAAAAGCCTTGAATTTCCATATAGAATGTGAGATAATATTATGAATAATTATTTTTTGATGTAATTCGCCAAACGGGGGAAAACATGAACAACAACGGCCTTTTCATTGTTTTCGAGGGCATCGACGGCTCCGGAAAAACAACTCAGCTGAAACGGACAAAAGAATATCTGACCGACCGCGGCTGCGACGTTGTTGAAACGAGAGAACCGGGAGGCACGGCAATCAGTGAAAGCATCCGGGAAATGCTTTTAAACCCCGCCAATAAAAACATGTCCGCCGAATGCGAACTGCTGCTCTATTCCGCCGCCCGCGCACAGCATATTGCCGAAGTGATCGCCCCGGCGCTCAAAGAAGGAAAAGCCGTCCTCTGCGATCGTTTTTCCCTTTCCACCATTGCCTATCAGGGCTATGGCCGCGGTATTGACCCGGATAAGATCCGAAACATCCACAGCGCCGCGTCTCTCGGCGTAAAACCCGATCTCACTCTCATTATCGACGTTCCCGCCGAACTTGCCGCCGAACGAGTTTCTCAAAGCCGCAATTTGCCTAAAGACCGCCTCGAACAGGAAAAAAGCGATTTTTTTAAAAAAGTCCGCAACGGTTTTCTGAGAGAAGCCGAAGGAGACCGCAGCATTATCGTTATTGACGGACGCAACACCGAAGACATTGTTTTCGATGAAGTATGTACTGCTCTGGAGACGATCCTATGAACGAAGTATTGCGCCAAAATATCCTTGAACGCCGCTTCGGACACGCCTATTTATTCCTCGGAGAAAAGAAACGCTGCGAAGAAGAAGCCGCGGCTTTTGCCGCCGCGGTATGCTGCGAATCGCCAAAAAACGGCGAAGCATGCAACGATTGCCCCACCTGTCTCCGGCGCGAAGAAAATTTCCCCGAGCTCATCACCTTGGAACCGGAAAAGAAAAATTACACCGTCAGGCAGATCGGAGAATTGATGGAATATCTTTCTCTGTCCGTCGCTCCCGGCGGTCACCGTGTCTTTTGGTTTAAAGAAGCCGACCGGCTCGGTGAGATATGCTCAAACAAATTGCTGAAAAGCATCGAAGAACCGACAGAAGGCATCATTTTCCTGCTGAC
>CACXDX010000011.1 GCA_902766525.1 uncultured Bacillota bacterium
ATCGATTTCCGTAAAAACCGTTTTTCCGAGCGTAGAAGCTTCGTCTATTCCCAAGCCTTCATTTTCAAGAAAACCATGCAGAACGAGAACGCGGCGATATCCGATGCTTTTCATAATTTTTGCCGTGGAAGTAATCATTTCCGGATCGTTGACACCGCGTAATCCGTACAACGGAGTACAGGGATTCGCCAGAGATGCGGCGAGATTCAACACCGTGCCGAAATGGATTTGACTCAGAATCCTGCCCAATCCCGCAGGGTGAACCAGGGGACTCATTCCGTTAAACAAACCGATGCCGCATATTTCTATTGATTTTCCTATTTTTTCCGAACTCAGATCGGTACGAACGCCAAGCGCTTCGGCAACATCTACGGTCCCGCATTTGGAAGTAATACCTCTGGATCCGTGCCGCGCCATCGCCGCTCCCGCAGAAGCTGCAACAACTGCCGCAGCGGTGCTGATATTGAATGTTTTAAAGGAATCCATCCCGGTGCCGCTGTTTTCGACCAAGGGGCGGTCAGTACGGATCTTTACTTTATTGGTGTCGATTTCATCGATCACTTTCCATATCGCCGTGACTTCTTTGGCTGTAGCGCCTTTTGCCGTCATAGCGGCGAGAAATGCTCCCTGATCCATAGGGGATTCACTGTTTTCTATGATCCGTCGAAAGATTTCTTCGGTATTTTGATAAGAAAGGTCATTTCCGGCGATCAGCTCATTAACGGCATATCCTATATTCATCATATTCATTCTCCCTCCCCGTTAAACTCGATCATCATCACAAAATCGTTTTCGATTTCTTTTTCTTTTAAAATTGATTTCGCCTCTTCTAAATCGACGATTCTGATCGGCAAATCGGACAGATCAAAACCATTTTCCATCAACTTAAGCGCCTGCCTTGTATCACTCATACCACAGCCGTATACACCTTTAACGATAAGCTCTTTATAATGAATCTGATTGAGTACTTTCGTCGAAATGGCGTCATCTTCGATCAAGCCGCTGAAATAACCGAAAAAGCCACTGTTTTTCAAACAGTCAACCGCCTGGGCAAAACAAACCGAATAGGGGGCACAGGGAATCGCCGCATCAAAAGCCTTGATTTTTTTATTTTTCATCGTTTCTCCGAGCGACTCGGGTGCACAGGAAAAAAATCCGGATTTTTTTAAAACTTTTCTTTTCCGTTCAAAGGGTTCGGTAATGACGATATCATTTACGCCATGATTGCGCAAAAGTAAAGCTGTCAAAAATCCGAGGACGCCTCCGCCGGGAATCAATACCGATTCAGTATTTTTCAGATCCATTTGCCGGATCATATGAACGGCACAACCGAGAGGTTCACATAAAGCGGCATATCTCAGCGATACGTTTTTCGGCACGGAATAAATGATCCCGTTTTTCACACCTTCGGCCGGAATCATGCAATACCGCGAAAAACCTCCGTCAAGATGAAATCCGAGAATTTTCATTTCGGAACAACACTGATCCTTCCCCGCTAAACAATGATCACATTTCATACAGGCAATGCCGGGATGCACAACCACCCTTTCCCCGATGCGCTTCTTATCGACCCCTTCACCGACAGCGGTGATAACACCGCTGAATTCATGACCGAGTACACGGGGAAGCAAAAGATCCCTTTGTCCCTGCCGGCAGCACTTACGATCTGTCCGGCAAATGCCGCAGCAGGCAACGGCGATAACGACCTCACCCGCTCCCGGAGAAGGTTTTGTTCGCTTTTCCGTAACGATTCTTTTTTGATTTTTCAATACCAAAGTGTTCACTGCAGATTCCTCCTTAGAAAAGATAAAAAGAGTCCACATCCTCCGGTGATGTGAACTCTTACCTGAATCCGCATGAATCTTCAAGGCAGGTCTCCTGACTCGGCATCATCGTTCAACGCCCCTTCCCCGCTGATTTAGGATCAACGAGTGGTATCGACGTCTCCTCTGCCATACAGTGGCGGGACCGTGCAGGCCTTTCACCTGCTTCCCTTTTAAGCAAAGCACCTTGTGATTAAGATATGAACTTTTACTGAAATTATTTTAAAATATAGGCTTTTTTATGTCAAGAAAATTTTTTTTATATTTAAGTTTATACCTCCGACATAAAAAAAGGCGCCGCTACGGCACCGCATTTGAGGTTGCATCCTGCATGAAAGACGAATAAACGCCAATCATGCAGGAATAATAAATGGTCGGAGCGACACGACTTGAACGTGCGACCTCTACCACCCCAAGGTAGCGCTCTAGCCAAACTGAGCTACGCCCCGAACGGAGTATATTATACGATATCAGAGTAGCGATGTCAACCTTTTTTTGAAAAAATCTGCCTTAATCAGCAGGTTAAACATTTAAATCCGCAGTCATTCGGCAGGCATATCCAGGCCAAAGCCCGCATGGAGCGCTTTTACCGCTTTTTCAAGATCATCTTCATTGATGGCGCAGGAAACCTTAATTTCCGAGGTCGCGATCATCTGGATATTGATCATATTCTTTGCCAGAATATCAAACATTTTCGCGGCAACGCCGGGATTTGTGATCATTCCCGCGCCGACGATGGATACTTTGGCGATGTTGTCAATATATTCCGTATCTTTGGCGTGAAATTCCCATTTCATTTCTTCCATCAGCGTCTTCGTCTTATCGAGATCATCGGAAGAGATCGTAAACGAGATCTTGTTTTCGTTTCTTCTCTGCCCGGCCTGAATGATCATATCGACATTGATATGCTCTTCGGAAAGAACTTTAAAAATTCGGGCGGCGCTGCCCGGGCGGTCGGGAACATCAAAAATAGAAATCTTGGCAACATTGCGATCGAAAGCAACACCGCTCACGGACATTTGCTTCTCAATCGCTTTGCCGTCAAAATGCTCGACAATCGTGCCGGGATTATGATTAAAACTGGAACGCACATGTATTTTTGTGCCGAATTCTTTTCCCACTTCAACACAGCGAGGATGCAGTACGCCGGCGCCCATCGTTGCCAGTTCCAACATTTCATCAAAGGAGATGCGATCAATCTTATGCGCTTCGGGAACCATTCTCGGATCCGTAGTATAAACACCGTCAACATCGGTAAAGATCTCACAAAAATCGGCGTTTAAAGCTGAAGCCAATGCAACAGCCGTCGTATCGGATCCGCCCCGACCCAAGGTCGTGATCTCACCCGATTCCGTCGCCCCCTGGAATCCGGCGACAACAACGATATATCCCTCTGCTATTTTTTCTTCAATACGATGAGGCGCGATACTTAAGATCTTCGCTTTGGACGACACATCTTCGGTCAAGATTCCGGCCTGCCAGCCTGTAAAAGAAATCGCTTTATATCCCATTGCGTTGAGCGTCATCGTTAAAAGCGAAATGGTTTGCTGCTCTCCGGTGGAAAGAAGCATATCCATTTCACGCGCGGATGCTTTTTCATTCAATTCTTTCGCAAGTTCGATCAAATGATCCGTCGTATCTCCCATGGCGGAAACAACCACAACCATTTGATTGCCTTCATCATACTCTTCGGCAACACGTTTGGCCACGCGGCGAATGCATTCCGGATCCGCAACGGAGCTGCCGCCGAATTTTTGTACAATCAATGCCATTTATCGATCCATCCTTTCCGACAAAACAAATTTAATCTCTTTCCACACGGATAATGTTTTCAAATTGATAAACCACGTCGGTGCCGATCAAAGTATCTACAGCCTTGGAAAACTCCCCTTCTCTGACGCTGTGTGTAATAATATAAAGCTCGGCCTGCTGATGGTCACCTTTTTCCTGGATCACCGAAGCGATACTGACGCCGTAATCACCGAGGATCTTGACGATCATGGCAAGGACACCCGGCGAATCTTTGACCAGCATACGAATGTAGAATTTTGAAATAAAATCATCCTGTTTGCGAATGGATTTATCCAAATAACAGGTACAGCCTTCAACACCGAGAACACCGTTTTGCATATGTTCGACAACGGCACAAATATCGGCGACAACGGCGCTGCCGGTAGGAAGATCGCCGGCGCCGCGGCCGTAAAACATGGTTTCCCCAACGGCGTTGCCGTCAACAAACACCGCGTTAAAAGTATCACCCACCGCGGCAAGGGGATGTTTCTTCGGAATCATCATGGGATGAACTCTCGCTTCGATCTCTCCATCGATTTCTTCCCCGATGCCGAGGAGTTTGATCACATAACCGAGACTGGCGGCGGCGGAAATATCGCGGCTTGTGATTTTTTCGATACCTTCAACGTAGACATCATCAAGCGTTACACGACTGTTATAAGCAATCGATGATAAAATCGCCACCTTACGCGCGGCATCAAAACCGCCGATATCGGCTGTGGGATCCGATTCGGCGTAACCCAGATCCTGAGCTTCCTTCAGAATTTCATTAAAATCGCCGTTTTCCTCGGTCATACGAGTCAGGATATAATTGGTCGTTCCGTTCATGATACCCATAAAACGCCGAATCTGATTACCGATCAGATCCTTTTTCATCACGTTAATGATGGGAATACCGCCGGCGACAGATGCTTCAAAACGTAAATCGACCTGATTATCTTTGGCAGTATCCAGCAATTCTTTACCGTGAATCGCCATCAAATCCTTATTGGCGGTAACGACACTTTTACCCTTTTTCAGTGCAGCCAAAATGAAATCCCTGGCTAAAGTCGTACCGCCGATCAATTCAACGACTATATCCATATTCTTTGTTGAAAGAAAATCATCAAAATCATCGGTCACCACAGCGGGATCCGCGCCGATCCCGGATAAATCCGCTCTTGCTCTATCGGCATATTTTTCCAAAACACGGACAATCTCGATTTTTCCCCTTCGGCCGGTCAAAACATCTTTATTTTTCATTAAAATCGTTGCCGTACCGAGACCGACAGTACCAAGACCCATGATACCGATACCAAATGATTTATTTGCCATGATCTTTTCTCCTAATAAATTAATATTTTAAAGCATATCAAAAAAACATTTTTTTTTCAAGTGAAACTCGATAATATTTCAAAAACAGTTGTCAAAAAAAAAGCTTTATTTCCGATTTTTTGTTTATCTGTATTTTATTCTTGAAACAATAAAAAAATAAACATATAATAATCCTAAGAAAACCGAAAGGAGATTTCAGCGATGGAATTAAACAGCGAAAAACTTACCATCCTTCTTGAACATATGCTTCACCATAATAAACATCACAGCGAGGAAATCGGCGATATCGCCGAAAAAGCCGCTCAATTGGATAAAAAAGATATTGCGGCTTTGATTAAGGAAGCCAAAGACCTCCAGGACAAGGCCAATGAAAAATTGGAAGCCGCACTTGATTCGGCCAAAAAGGGGGAATAAAAATGTGTCTTGCCAAAGTCATCGTTGATCAAAACGATTTCGCACAAAGCGTCACGAACTTTCGCCAAGATGGCGACGAATTAACCTTTGTCACAATTTTCGGAGAAGAAAAAACCGTCAACGGTACCATCGACACCATTGATTTTACCGAATCGGTCATCAACGTCACATCAAAGTAAACATAAACGCAAATTTAGTGAAAAGAAGCCCGTCCGCATTACACGGACGGGTTATTTTTTATGAAACAGCTAAAGTAGTTCCCAGATTTTCACATTCAATACGCGCTTCCTCATCGGGTTCATCCCGGGCAATGAGTCCGTGATCCATTAAAAGAGCGCCTGCGTTGTAAACACGAACTTCCCAATCAAGCATCCACTGCCCTTCTCCCCATCCGTAAGAACCGAAAAGCACGACTTTCTTTCCCTTCAGTGCGGGTTCGATTTCCTGGAACATCGGTTCAAATTCAGACGGTTCCAGTTCTTCATTACCCATAGCGGGACAACCGAATGCGATTTTATCATAGCAGTTCATCTGATTGATTCCGAAATCCGACGCGACATAAACATCGGCATGCTTGCCGACGGCTTCGATGCCGGTCTTCACATATTCCGTCATTTGCTTTGTCGCGCCGCGACCGCTCCAGTATACAATAGCAATTCGATCCATTTTACTCTCCTGTCGATATTACAGATCACGTTCGTACTTTTCACACAATACTTCCAGGTCCGCACTGAAAGAACGAATATCCCGGTTAGCTCTTCCCTTATATGAAGAGATAAGAGCAACCAATCTGCGTCCGAGATTTTGCAATGCCGGAAAAGGATCCGACCAGTTTTTCCCGGCTTTTTTCTTACGTTCAACGATAACGGGTTGGGCTTCGTACTCATAGGTTCCGGCCGCGAGATCATAAATGCTGCCGCTGTAAGGCGCATTACAGGGATATCCGAACTGCTGACGCAGGAATTCAGCGAAATCGGTACACGATTGATCTTCACCGTGAACGACAAAAACATGTTGAAGCGGCGTTTTAAACCCCGCCATCCAATTCATCAGCCCGGCCTTATCTGCATGACCGCTGACACCGGTCAAAAGAGCGATTTCCGCGTTGACCATAATCGTTTCGCCGAAAAGCTTAACTTCCTTCCCTCCGTCAACGATATATCGCCCCAGCGTTCCTACGGATTGATAGCCGACGAAAAGTATGGTGGATTCAGAACGCCAGAGATTATGCTTCAAATGATGACGGATTCTGCCGCCTTCACACATTCCCGAAGAGGCAATAATGACCTTTGAGCCCAAATCCTCATTAATCGCTTTCGATTCCGCGGCGGTAAGAGATGTTTTTAAACCGTTAAAAGAAAGAGGGTTGATGCCCTTTTTGACAATGGCCATCGTTTCATCATCAAAACATTCCATCATATTTTCATGAAATACTTCGGTGGCCTCGATCGCCATGGGGCTGTCGATATAGACTTCAAAGTTTTTATATTCCGGCAAGAGATTTCTCTCTTTGATATCTCTGATAAAATACAGAATCTCCTGCGTTCGGCCGACGGCAAAAGAAGGAATGACGACATTTCCGCCGCGATCAAAAGTGCGTTTGATCACTTTGGCCAGCTCACTGCTGTAATCAAAGGATATAACATTATGATAGCGATTTCCGTACGTCGATTCAACAACAACATAATCGGCCTCTTCAACCAAAGAAGGATCACGAACAATCGGCTGATTGGTATTGCCGATATCTCCGGAAAACACAATTTTCTTCTCCGCCTTATCATCTCTGAGCCACACTTCAATGCAGGAGGAGCCGAGCATATGACCGATATCGATGAAACGAATACGAACGCCGGGTGCCACATCGATAATTTCATTATAATGGCAGGGTTTAAACAGTTTGCAGGTTTCTTCCGCATCTTCCATCGTATAGAGCGGTTTGACCAAAGTTTTCCCGGCTCGGACACCTTTTCGGTTCTGCCATTCGGCTTCACATTCCTGGATGTGCGCGGAATCCGCAAGCATGATGGCACAAAGCTCCGTTGTCGCTTCGGTCGCGTAAATCACGCCATGAAATCCCTTGGTATAGAGATTCGGCAGCATACCTGAATGATCCACATGTGCATGGGTCAAAAAAACAAAATCCACATCCGAAGCTTTAAAGGGAATCTCCTGATTTACAAAGATATCTCTCCCCTGTTCCATACCGCAATCAACAAGAATATTTTTCCCGTTGATCGTCAGACAATGACAACTTCCCGTCACTTCATGATTGGCACCGGAAAATATAAGTTTCATTTTATCACCTGCTTAACTATGATGTAATACTATTTTAAAGATTCTCTGAGCATCGCATTGATGGTACCGGGATCCGCTTTTCCTTTCAATTCCTTCATACATTGTCCGACAAGGAAACCAAGAACCTTGGTCTTCCCTCCTTTATACTGTTCTACCGTCTTGGGATTCTCCGCCAGGATTTTAGCAACGGTATCTTTAACCAAATCGTCATCACCGACCATGGCCAGATCATGTTCCTCAACATATACTTCGGGATCAAGATTATCTTTCCAAACGGCAAAGAATACATCCTTCCCGGTATTTCGATTGATCTTATTTGTTTTTATCATCGCGATAATCTTCGCCAATTTATCCGGATCCAAAAGAATGCGGAAAGAATCGTCTTCCCCTTCCTTGGCAACGCGCATAAAACTGCCGAGGAGCCAATTGGCAACTTCCTTGGGATCGTTGACGATAGCGTTGACATCATCGAAATAATCGGCAAGCGCCTTGATACCCGTGATCAATCCTGCATCATAATCGGAAAGACCGAACTCCTCGATATATTTATTGCGTCTTTCCTTCGGGAGCATCGGCAAGGTGGCACGAATCTCCGCTTTCCACTCTTCGGAAATTTCGACGGGAGCAAGATCCGGTTCCGGGAAATAACGATAATCCTGAGCGTCCTCTTTTGAGCGCATGGCGTAACTGTAACCGGCATCATCATCCCAGCGCCGCGTTTCCTGAACAACCTTTTCTCCGCTTTCCAAAACTTCGATCTGGCGTTTCTTCTCTGCCGCGATAGCACGGGCGATCGATCTGAAGGAATTGAGATTTTTCATTTCCGTGCGGGTACCGAATTCTGTCTGCCCCTTGGGACGGACGGAAAGATTAACATCGGCGCGAAGGGATCCTTCCTGCATCTTACAATCGGAAACACCGAGATATTGAAGGATCGCCTTCAGCGTTTCCAAATAAGCAATGACTTCGTCGGCACTGCGGAAATCCGGTTCGGAGACGATTTCGAGAAGCGGTACACCGCAGCGATTATAGTCTGCTCTTGTCGTATCAAAAATGGGATCATGGATAAGTTTGCCGGCATCTTCTTCCATATGGATTTCATGGATACCGATCTTTTTCTTAAAATCTTTCCCTTCTATTTCAATAAAACCATCCCTGCAAATAGGAAGATAAAGCTGAGATATCTGATATGCCTTGGGAAGATCGGGATAGAAATAGTTTTTACGGTCGAATTTTCCGTAAGGAGTGATGCTGCAATTTGTGGCAAGACCGACGGCGATGCCGTATTCAACGACTTTTTTATTCAGCTTCGGGAGCACGCCGGGCATACCGGTACAAATCGGGCAACAGTGCGTATTGGGTTCCCCGCCGAATTCCGTTGTGCAGGAGCAGAAAATCTTCGTTTTTGTCGAAAGCTCGGTATGGACTTCCAGACCGATAACCATTTCATAATCTTTCATTCTTCTCCCACCTCCCCGATGACCGCGGGCATTTTTTCATGGAAAGCCGTTTCCCGCTGATAAAGGACACCGGCTCTTAACAGCTTTCCTTCATCAAAGGCTTTCGCCAAAAGCTGCATTCCGATGGGCATTTTTTCCCGTGAAAAACCGCATGGCAGCGCCAAACCGGGCAAACCGGCCAAATTGGCGGAAACGGTATAAATATCACTGAGATACATTGCCAGAGGATCTTTAAGACTTTCTCCCAGTTTCGGAGCGGTTGTCGGTGCCACAGGCCCGAGGATCATATCGTATTTTGCAAAGGCATCATCAAAGGCTTTTTTAATCAAAGCTTTGACCTGCAGCGCTTTATTATAATAGGCGTCATAATAACCGCTGCTCAAAGCAAAAGCGCCCAACATGATCCGCTTTTTAACTTCGCTGCCGAAACCTTCCGTTCTTGTTTTCAGATAGATATCCCGCAAACCTTCCGCGCTTTCCGAACGAAAACCGTATTTTACACCGTCAAAGCGGGAAAGATTGGAACTCGCTTCGGCAGAAGCGATAATATAATAGGCAGGAACAGCATAATCCAGCATGGAAAGATCAAATTCCTCAACCTCAGCACCGCTTTTTTCAAATACTTCGGCAGCCTTAAGAACGGCGTCGCGCACCTGCGGATCGAGTCCCTCTCCAAAATAGGAACGGGGAATACCGATCTTCAAACCTTTCACGCCATCATCGATCTGATCCAAAACCTTGATTTCCATCGGCATGGAAGTGGAGTCCATCTCATCATAGCCGCAAATCATTTCAAAAATCTCGGCACAATCTCTCGCCGTCGTCGCTATGGGCCCGATCTGATCGAGAGAAGAGCCATAGGCAATCAAACCGAAACGTGAAACAGCGCCGTAAGTCGGTTTCAAACCGGTTACTCCGCAATAAGAGGCAGGTTGGCGAATGGAACCGCCCGTATCGGATCCGATGCTGAAAGGAACCTCCCGGGAAGCAACTGCCGCAGCGCTGCCGCCGCTGCTGCCGCCGGGAACACAATCGAGACCCCACGGATTTTTTGTTGCCTTATAATACGATGTTTCCGTCGTACTTCCCATGGCAAATTCATCCATGTTGGTCTTACCGATCATGATTACATCGGCCTCGTCTAATTTTTTCATCACCGTCGCGTCATAAGGAGGATAAAAACCGCCTAAAATCTTTGAGGCACAGCATGTTTCCATTCCTTTGGAACAGATGTTGTCCTTTAAACCGAAAGGCACTCCGGCAAGGGTGCCGACTTGTTCACCCCGATCGATTTTTGCCTGGACCTCATCGGCTTTTTTTAAAGCGTATTCATTTTCAAAACGCAAAAATGCGCCGATTTCATTATCAACTTTTACCGCATGAGCCAATGTCGCTTCAAGCAGCTCTCTGACACCGATTTCTTTGTTTCGTATTTTTGAAGCCGTTTCAAGCGGTGTCCATTCATAAAAAGCCATCGTCTTGTCTCCCTTCATTCCACTGTTTTCGGCACTCTGAATGCGCCCTCATCGGAATCGGGAGCATTTTTCAGGATCTCGTCTCTCGGATAAGACGGAACAACTTCATCTTCACGAAATACATTGACCGCAGGAAGTACATGACTCATCGGTTCCACGTCAGCAGTATCCAACGTATTTAATATATCCATATAATCGATGATTTTTTCGATTTCACCTTTGATTTTTATTTTTTCCTCCGCGTTCAGATCCAGTCTGGCCAAGGAAGAGACGTATTCGATGATTTCATCGGTAATGATCATGATTGATTCTCCTCTGTTATTTTAAAAATGGTCTGACCGGAATTCCCCTGGCCGTAAGGTAATCTTTGATTTCGGAAACAGGGTAATTCCTTGGCAGCTTCGGCGAATAAAGCATGGAACTGATGATCGCCGCCGAAGCCCCTGTTTTGGTAAAGGCATCGGCAATATGCGATGGATTTCCCGCGCCGCCGGAAGCGATAACCGGAATACTGACGTGATCGGATATCAGTTTTGTGATTTCCAGATCGTAGCCGTTGTGGGTACCGTCACAGTCAATGCTGTTGATACATAGCTCCCCGGCGCCGAGTCCCGCGCCGCGTTTTGCCCATTCCAGCGCATCCATACCGGTAAATGTTCTGGCTCCGTCAATGGCGATCTCGTAACCGGAAGGAAATTTTTTCGATTTACCGCGCCGTTTCACCTGCATACTTAAAATCATACATTGAGACCCGAATGCTTTGGCACCATCGGAAATGATCTGCGGATTGCGCACAGCCATAGAATCAATACTGATTTTTTCCGCTCCCGCTTTGAGCACCCGGTACATATCGTCAAGATTGCGAATCCCGCCGCCGACGGAAAAAGGAACAAAAACACGTTCCGCCACGGTACGAACGGTATCAAGATCGATCGGTTTCTTTTCGGCGCTTGCGGTAATATCATAAAAAAGGATCTCATCAATTTGATCCTCATAGATCTTACAGGCAATTTCAGCAGCGGAACCGATATCAAAATTATCCTGAAAACGAAGGGCCTTGGTGACCATACCGTCACGCATATCAAAACAAGCCAGTAAACGTTTGGTCAGCATGAAAATCCCTCCCCTCTCAAAGCGATATCCACAAAATTCTTTAACAGAGTCAAGCCGAGAGGACCGCTCTTTTCAATATGAAATTGCGCTGCCATAATATTATCCCGTTGTGCCATACAGCAAAAATCACCGTTGTAATCGGTCAGCGCGAGAATATCGTTTTTTTCTGCAGGCACAACATAATAGGAATTAACGTAGTAGAAATATCCCGTGTCACCGAGTCCCTTCAAAAGCGGATGCTGACGACAAAACGAGACTTCGTTCCAGCCCATTTGAGGCACGCGTACACACTCATCATCAAAGCGAACCACTTTCCCTTTTAACCAGCCGAGACAATCAACATCCCCTTCCTCACTGTGCTCAAAGAGGATCTGCATACCGATACAAATACCGAGAAATGGGATTTTTTTTCGGCAAACGCTTTCCGTCAGCTCCGGCAAGATAGCCGTTTCCGCCAACGAGGCCATTGTCGCTTCGGCGGATCCGACGCCGGGAAGAATCAAACCGTCGATCCCATCCAGATCGCTGCCGTCTCTTATCATTTTTGCGTCGGCACCGATTTTTTTCAATGCGTTATAAACGCTGGGAGCATTACCGGCCTTATAATCAATAACACCTATCATTTCATTCTCCTGCTTATAGGATCCTACAAAAAACATAACAAACCAAATTTAATTATACACCATCAAAGCGTAAATTACAAACAAAAAAGATCAATAACGTGAAACCCACGTCGTTGATCTTTTTTACGGTTATTCACTTTCTTCCGTTTCATCCTCCGGATCATATATACCGAAATCTTCATCTTCCGGGAAAGTAAGTTCTATGTTTCTGTTCATATGACGATCGAGCCAATCAATAATCGTTTCATAAACCTCTTCCCGATTCAGTTCATGGCAAAGCTCATGCCGTGCACCGGAAAAGAGTTTCGTTTCCACATCCTGAAAATCCATGGATAAAAACATATCTTCGAGTTTTTGAATTCCCTTACCGTAATTACCGAGAGGATCTTCCTCTCCCGATATCAGCAAAATCGGCAATTCTTTGGGCGCGTCTTCCATAAACGTCTGGATATTAACGGCATGCACAAGAGAAAAGAGATCTTTAAAGCCCGATGCGGTAAAGGTCTTATTCCTCAATTCATCCTCATTGAAGGAATCAACGGCTTTCCTGTCACGACTGAGCCAATCCCAAAGCGTCTCGGGATCCTCAATACGCTTGTTGTAGCTGCCAAAGGCCATGCGTTCCAAAAAGGAGGAGCGATAATATCCGCCTCGGATAAGAGCAAGGGCGGCCGCCACAGCCACCCCCACACCGGCAAGAGGATTCGGCCCCGATGTCCCCATCAGAATCGCCCCGGCCATATTTTTTCTGTATACGGACATAAAATAGCGAACAATGAAAGAGCCCATACTATGCCCCATCATGTAATGCTTTTCTCCGGGAAATTTTTCATCGAGAATATCATAAAATTTCGCATAGTCTTCGACAACTTTGCGATAACCGTCCCTGGCGGAAAAAAATCCGAGATCGAGAGGATCCTGAACAGATCGACCGTGACCGAGATGATCGGAAAAAGCTGCGACATAGCCGCAATCCGTTAATTCATGAAAAAAATCACGATATCGATCACCGTAATCACACATACCGTGAGCAAACTGAACAATCCCCTTTACTTCGCCGTAGGGGATATAATATCTGGCGTAAATAGATTCTCCTTCCTCACTGCTGGGGAAATGTAGTTCTTCACTGATCATTCAGCATTCCTCCTCCTCTATGTGATTATTATAATAAAATTTCACTGCGGATTCAAGAATAATTTGACAAGGCAGACAATCAATTTTAAAATAGAACAGAGGTAACCATCATGAAAGAAAAAAAACATCATCCTTTTTCACCGATATACGACGCGAACAGTGAAATATTGATTTTGGGATCCTTCCCGTCGGTCAAATCGAGAGAAAACGGTTTTTACTACGGACATCCTCAAAATCGTTTCTGGCCTCTGATTGCCAAAATCAAAGAAGCTGATACGCCCATCGAAATGGCAGACAAAATCGGCTTTTTATTGAAACATCACATAGCCCTCTGGGATATTCTTTCCGATTGTGAGATCAGCGGTTCCGCCGACAGTTCCATCAGCAGTCCTCTTCCTCACGATATACCATCATTGTTGAAAAAGACAAAGATCCGCAAGATCATCTGCAACGGCAAAAAATCTTTCCTTCTTTTTAAAAAATTTTTTCCGGATCTGTGTACAGACTCATCAACGGAAATCATCTGCTTGTCTTCGACCAGTCCCGCCAATGCCGCAAAATCCCTCGACGCCCTTTACGATATCTGGTATCCGCATTTTTAAAAAACAGCACCCCTCGGCTTTACCGAGGGGTATTTTTTAATCCAATTCAATGATGATGGGAATAATCATCGGTTTTCTTTTAACATCGGCATACAGCGTTTTACCGACGGATTCTTTCAGCTTTTGTTTGACCGTGGAAAAGTCCTTGATTCGTTTTCCTTCATACTTTTCCATCAGTTTGCAAATATTTTCTCTGGCTGTCTCCATCAAATCCTCGGATTCCTTCACATAGATGAAACCTCTGGATATCATTTCGGGCTTGGCAGCGAGAACGCCGTTCCGATCCACCGTTACGATAACGACCATAATGCCGTCGTTGGCCAGCTGGCGGCGGTCATGCAGGACAACACTGCCGACATCCTTATCACCCATGCCGTCGATCATGATTTTGCCTGTGGCAACGCTTCCCTTTTTCAACGCGCTTTTTTTGGTAATTTCCAGCATCGTGCCGTTGTCCAAAACAAAGATATTGTCCGAGGGGATACCCAGTTTTTGGGCGATGGAAGCGTGCTTATAGAGCATACGCTCTTCACCGTGGACCGGAACAAAATATTTTGGCTTGGCCAGGGCAAGGATAAATTTTAATTCCTCCTGACGGGCGTGACCGGAAACATGGATATCCGAATCGGCATCGGCAACGACTTCAGCGCCCTGCTTAACGAGAAGATCGATATTGCGGCCGCTGGAGACTTCATTTCCGGGAATCGGCAATGCCGAAACAATGATGGTATCGCCGGGCATGAGCTTGATGTGACGATGTTCGCCATTGGCGATTCGGGTCAGTGTCGACATCGGTTCACCCTGACTGCCGGTAGCGAGAATCGTCACTTTATTCGGAGGCAGACTGTCGATCTCATCAATATCGATCATCGTATGCTTCGGCACTTTTAAATATCCCAGATCTGTGGCGATACTGACGACATTCATCATACTACGACCTACAATAGCAACTTTGCGGTTATATTTGGCCGCCGTTGAAATTACCTGCTGCAAACGGTGAACATTGGTGGCGAAGGTAGCCACGATGATACGGCCTTTGGCGGCGCGGAAATTATCGTTAAAGGAGTTCCCGACGAGTTTTTCCGACTTCGTGAAGCCGGGACGTTCGGCATTGGTGCTGTCGGCCATCATCAAAAGGATGCCCTTGCTCCCCAATGCGGCAATGCGGTGAAGATCCATAACAGCACCGTCAACAGGCGTAAGATCGATTTTAAAATCACCGGTATGAAAAATCACGCCGATGGGCGTATGAATCGCCATACCCACGGCATCGGGAATGCTGTGATTGACGCGAATAAATTCCACTTTAAAGGGACTTACCGGAAGCACATCCCCGGGGCTCATTTCATGCAGATCCGCCGTGACATGTGCCTCTTTCAGTTTATGGCTGACAAGGCCGAGCGTGAGTCTGGTTCCGTAAACGGGAACGTCAAGTTCTTTCAGCACATAGGGCAAAGCACCGATATGATCTTCATGACCGTGAGTCAGGAAAATGCCTTTAATGCGTTTTTTATTCTCCACCAAAAATGTATAATCGGGAATAACCGTGTCAATGCCGAGCATATCATCTTCGGGAAATTCCATCCCGCAATCGATAACGATCATGCTGTTGCCATAACGAACCACGGTCATATTGTTGCCGATCTCCCCGAGTCCGCCCAGGGGGATCAATGTAATTTTGCTTTCTTTTTGAGCCATAAATTCCTTTCCGTCAATCTGTTTTCCCAAAGAAAATTCACAGGAGCCTGAGATCATTACCGAAAAATATTTATTGACAAAACTCTTTTAACAAATCTTTCCCGGAGGAAAATCAGCCTCCGTTCGGAAATGGATTTTGTCGTATTATTTCCCCGTCAAAATTCAGATCAAATCGTACGCTTTTAATAAGGAGCGAATGGATTCGACTTCCTGTTCATCGGCTTCGCACATCGGCAGACGAAAGCCGCCGACAGCAAAACCCATGAGATTCAGAGCCGTTTTAACGGGAATGGGATTTGCGGTAAGAAACATTCCCTTAAACATCGGATAAAGCTTTAAATGAAGATTCCGCGCTTTTTCCAATTCATTTCGTTTGATGGCGCGAACCATTTCTTTAATATCCGTTCCGACGATGTGAGACGCCACGCTGATGACGCCGACAGCACCCATTGTACAGGCGGTAAACGTCATATAATCATCTCCGGAATATACGGCGAATTCCTTTGGCAGATTTAACATTAATTTTGAAAGATCATCCACACTGCCGGTGGATTCCTTCAATGCTTTGATTTGTTTCAGTTCGGCTAAACGGACAATGGTATCCGTTTCCGCTTTAATGCCGGTACGACCGGGAATATTATAAATAATCACCGGACAGGAAGCGACATCATTGATTGCGGTAAAATGTTTCAGCAGACCTTTTTGGGTCGGTTTGTTATAATAGGGAACCACGGAGAGATATCCGTCAAAACCGATCGAGTTGTACTTCTCGATTCTGCGCAGTACGGATGCGGTATCATTACCGCCGGCACCGACGATGACTTTTCCCCTGTCACCGACAGCGGCTTTGACTTCACGATAGAGCGTTTCCGCTTCTTCTTCACTGATCGTAGGATTTTCTCCGGTCGTGCCGCAAATCAAAACCGCGTCACTTCCGTGATCCAAAAGATAGAGAGCAAGCTCCTGACCTTTTTCGTAGTTGACCGAACCGTCTTCATGAAAAGGCGTTATCATTGCGGTAATGACATCACCAAAACACATAGCGCACCTCTTTCCGGCGGCAAATACCGCCGTATTTTTAAAGAATAAAAAAATTCAAGCAGCATCAGCGGGGAGCATTTGATTTGATCCACTCTTCGGCGATTTGAATGGCATTCGTCGCCGCACCCTTTCGAATCTGATCGGCAACGACCCAAAAAGTAAGACCTTTGTGATCCGGCAAGGAGATATCTTCGCGGATACGGCCGACATAAACCTCATTGGTGTCGGAAGAATGAATCGCCATGGGATATTGTTTTTCGGCGGGATTGTCAACGAGAACGACACCGGGAGCAGCGGCAAGGATATCCTTGGCTTCTTCGGGAGTCAGGGGTTTTTCCGTTTCGATGGTAATAGACTCGGAATGGCTGCGGAAAACGGGAACACGAACGGTCGTCGCATTGATGGCGATGCTTTCATCGTGAAAGATTTTCCTGGTTTCATTGACCATCTTCATTTCCTCTTTCGTATATCCGCTTTCAAGGAACTCATCAATGTGCGGAATACAGTTAAAGGCAATGGGATAAGGGAAAGCCGACGCCGTAAGATCCTTCGGATTTTTACCGGTTTCAACGAATTCCTTCACTTCGTTTTCAAGTGCCTCGATGCCGGCAATCCCGGCGCCGGAAACGGCCTGATAGGTAGAAACGATGATCCGACGGATTTTTGCTTTATCATGAAGCGGCTTTAAGGCAACGACCATCTGAATGGTGGAACAGTTGGGATTGGCAATAATACCTTTGTTTTCGGCAACATCTTCCGGATTCACCTCGGGCACGACAAGAGGAACCTCCGGATCCATGCGAAAGGCCGAACTGTTGTCAATAACAACGGCTCCCGCGGCGGCAGCTTCTTTTGCGAGATCTTTACATTGGCCGCCCGCGGCAAAGAGAGCGATATCCACACCGTTAAAAGAATCGTAACCGCAAACGTCGACAGACAATTCTTTCCCGCGGAAAACGATCTTTTTCCCTTTTTGCGTCGGATCCGCAAAAAGACGCAATTCGCCCACGGGAAAATCCCGTTCAGCAAGACCTTTTAAAAGTTCCGTACCGACCGCACCTGTAGCACCAACAACGGCAACACTGTACAAATCCATAATACTCACCTCATGATATTCCCTGAAAATGCATAGAACGCATATTTATTGAATCCTTTATTCCCGGTCTTTTGCCGAAAAAATCCGATACTACGCATTATTTCAATTTTATATTATACTACATTTGAATTCAATATTCAATCAAAATCGGTTGAATTTGTTGACCAATTAACGCTTTTTCTGTCGTTTCAACGATCATTTCCATTTTTGCCACAAGCGAATTCGGTTTTTTCAACGGGTCATCCTGACCGAACGGAACAAAAAAGACATTTTTCATATTGAGCAATAAACCGATATTTTTAGCGCTGATCCCTAGACCGTCATTGGTGGATACGGCAATAATCAACGGCCCCCCGTTGCGCAAGTGTGCTTTAGCGGCCATCAGAACTGCCGTATCGACAACACCGTTGACCAACTTGGCGATGGTGTTTCCGCTTGCCGGAGCAATGATAACCGCGTCAAGAAGGCGTTCTGGGCCGATGGGTTCCGCGTCCCTGATCGAGGAAATCACGGTGTTGCCGCAGACTGTTTCCAATTCCTTTCGCCAATGATCCGCGCTGCCGAACCGCGTATCCGTATGCAGAACCGAAGGTGAAAGAATCGGATATACTTCTGCCTCCTTTTCCCTCGCCAATTCTTTATATACCGCCAATACGCGATTGAGCGTACAATGAGATCCCGTCAAAGCAAAACCGATTTTTTTCCCTTTTAATCCATTTTTTTCAGCCATGATATCCCCCTTTATTTTCGGAAAACAATAAACTGTAGTATGACGCAAGTATTTCTCCGGCAGAGACCGGCGCGTATTTCCCCGGTAATCCCGGCAAAAAGAGATGTTTTCGGCCGATTTTTTCTGCGGCTTCAATATCTACGCCTCCGGGAGATGAAGCCAAATCAACGAGCAAACATTCTTTTTTCGTGGACGCGATGATCTTTTCGGTGACAATTTTTGCCGGCACCGTATTGATAAGAATATCGGTTTTAGGTAAAAAAACAGGGAGCCCGCCATAGAGTCGGACGTCAAAACCTTCTTTGCGTCCGCGGATCAATTCCTGTTCTTTTCGGCAAAAAATCGCGGTCCTGCAGCCGATGACGGAAAAGATCTCTCCGCAGGCTCTGCCGACCCGACCGAAACCGAGAACCGCCACCGTTTTATTCCTGATGGAAGTATCCGAATAATCCATTAAAAAAGCCAATGCCGCTTC
>CACXDX010000012.1 GCA_902766525.1 uncultured Bacillota bacterium
AACGACGACAAATACGACGATGGTAAAGATTTGCAGAGAATCCATGCCTGTACCTCAATTCCTGTTTTTTTACTGTTTTCTGTTGTTGTTAAATCAAACTATATTTAAATAATTATATCATAATTCCTTTTTCCCGTCTATATCAAATACAAGTTCTTTTGTGGTTTTTGCGAATAGATTTCTTGAAAAGCACAATATACAATAAAAAGAAACTGTTTTAAATAAAAATCTTGATAACCTCGGTTTCTGTGGTAAAATAAAAGTGTTGATTGATTCTAAATACGGATTTTGTAATTTCCGCTTACGGAGGTTTTCTTATGAACATCGGTATTCTTTGCGGCGGTGGAGACTGCCCCGGTCTTAATGCCGTTATTCGCGGCGCAGTGAAAGCTTTAGATCGGACGGACATCCGGATCTTTGGTTTCTTCAATGGCTATAGAGGTCTTATGGAAGGAGACTATACTATTCTCGATCGGAATGCCGTGCGCGGCATTCTGCCGAAGGGCGGTACTATTTTAAAAACCACCAATCGTGACAATCCTTTTCATTATCCCCTGAAAAGAAATGGTGAGATCGTCTTTGAAGACGTCAGCGACGAACTCATTGATAAAGCGAATGAACTCGGCATCGATTGCTTTATTGTGATCGGCGGCGACGGTACGATGGCCATTACCCATGAACTTGCCGAGAAGGGATTGAGAGTTGTCGGCGTGCCCAAGACCATTGATAATGACCTTTCGGCGACCGACCGAACTTTCGGTTTTGAGACTGCCGTCAATACCGCGACGGATGCCATTGATAAACTCCATACCACCGCCGAAAGTCACCATCGCGTCATGGTTTTGGAAGTGATGGGACGAGATGCGGGCTTTATTGCGCTTTATTCGGGCATTGCCGGCGGCGCCGATGTGATTCTTATTCCCGAGATTGCTTTTACCATCGAGAACGTACTGAAAAAAATCGAAAGACGAAAACAGCGCGGCAGTGCCTTCAGTATCGTTGTTGTTGCCGAAGGGGCGAAAATCGACGGGGAAAAAGTGACCACGGGGGAAAACGAAGGGAATATCATCAATCCCGAAAAGCTCGGCGGCATCGGCAACGCTGTCGCTCTTGCCTTGGCTGAGCAGGGTGATCTTGAGACCCGCTGTACGGTTTTGGGTCATCTCCAAAGGGGCGGCAGTCCCGCGCCTTTTGACCGTATCCTCGCCACCCGTTACGGTGTCGCCGCGGCGGAAGCGGTGCTGAGAGGGGAAAACGACGCCCTCGTTTGTTTGAGAAACAACGATATAGAAACGGTGCCGATCATTGATTCGATCAAGGTCCTGAAATCGGTTGATCCCGCAGGTGAACTCGTTGCCGCCGCCAAAGCCGTCAACATCAGTTTCGGTGACGAATGAGCGACGACATCATTTGACATAAACGTATAAATTCGATATAATAATTTAGTGTGTCAAGACACAAAGGATACACAGAAAGGCGGCTTTTATCATGCCTGCTTCGATCTTAGTCGGCACCCAATGGGGTGACGAAGGTAAAGGAAAAATCACGGATTTTCTTTCGGAAAATACCGATGTGGTGGTGCGTTCCCAGGGCGGCAACAATGCCGGTCATACTGTTATTGTGGGGGAAGAGGAATATAAGCTTCATCTGATTCCCTCGGGTATCCTCAACCGTGATACCCTGAATATCATCGGCAACGGCGTCGTTGTGGATCTCCATGTTTTACTGGAAGAAATGGATCGGCTTAAATCCAGAAATGTTTCCTTTGAGCGATTCTATATTTCCGACCGTGCTCATCTGATTATGCCTTATCATAAGATTCTTGACGGACTTGAAGAAGAGGCGAAGGGCAACGCCAAAATCGGTACAACCAAGCGGGGTATCGGTCCTGCTTACAGCGATAAAGTCAATCGCGTCGGTATTCGCTTCTGTGATCTGATCGATTTCTCGGAATTCGAGCGGAAGCTCCATGAAGTGCTGCGGCAAAAAAATGAGATCATCGTTAAAGTATATGAGGGAGAACCCCTTGATGAGGCGGAAATCGTTGCCGAATATAAAAAGCTTGCCGAACGGATCCGCCCATATATCGCGGATACATCCCTTCTTCTCCATGAAGCGCTGAAAGCGGGGAAAAATCTGCTTTTTGAAGGCGCCCAGGCTATTCATCTCGATATCGATCACGGCACCTATCCCTTTGTGACCTCATCGTCTCCTTCCGCCGGCGGTGCGCTGACCGGTTCCGGCGTCGGACCCACGGCCATTGATCGCGTTATCGGTGTGGCCAAAGCCTATACCACCAGAGTCGGTTCGGGTCCTTTCCCGACAGAGCTTTTTGATGAGATGGGAGAGAAGCTTCGTTCGCTCGGCGGTGAATTCGGTACGACTACGGGTCGTCCCCGCCGCTGCGGCTGGTTTGATGCCGTTTTACTGCGTTACAGTGTTCGTGTTTGCGGGATGACGGATATCGCTTTGACCAAGCTCGATGTTCTCGATACATTGGATGAAGTGAAGATCTGTGTCGGTTACCGCTATAAAGATGAGGTTTTGAAGGAATTCCCGGCGTCTCTGCTGCGCATGGAAGAGAGCGAACCGATCTATGAAACACTGCCCGGCTGGAAGGAAGAGATCAGCG
>CACXDX010000013.1 GCA_902766525.1 uncultured Bacillota bacterium
CCCGGTGGATGAAACAGGGATCCGCCACCGTATTGCCGCCCGTACGGCGATCCAGACCGGCGCGATCGTTATCGCGATTTCCCAACGCCGTTCGATGATCACGCTGTACATGGGGGAAGAACGTTTTGTCTTTGAAGAGATGGCGACGCTGAGCGCCAAGGCGAATCAGGCGCTGCAGACGCTGGAAAGCTATCGCATCGAGTCTCAGAAGGATCTCGATAATCTGACCTTCCTGGAGTTTGAGGATACCGTTATGGTCAACGACGTCGTCAGAGCCGTTTACCGCTGCGAAATGGTGAAGCGCATCGCCGATGAACTTGATTTTTATCTCCTGCAAATGGGGGATGAAGGGTTCCTTGTGGAAATGCAGAAAAACGAAATCACCAGTACGTTGGAAGAGGAATATTTTGATCTGCTCTGCGATTACGTCGAACGTCCCGAACGCCGCGCGGTGCTCGCCCTGGAAAAGAAGATCAATATGCTGGAGGAAGAAGATCTCGCCGATAAAATCTATCTTGCCAAATTCCTCGGTTTCGGTTCCGGCAGCGACGTTCTTGAAAATGAGCTTCATCCCAGAGGTTATCGTATTTTAGACTATATTCCCCGTCTGCCTCAGCAGACGATCGCTAAGATCGTTGATTATTTCGGCAACGATCTGCAGAATATCTGCCATGCCGGCGTGGAAGAGCTGGATAATGTGGAAGGCGTCGGCCGCGTGCGCTCCAACATGATCTATCGCAGTCTGATCCGGCAAAAGGAAAGCATTATCGCCAATTCTCTGAACGGTCGCCGCTGAAACAATAAAGATCAATATCATTTTTTGAAAGGAGGTGAAACAGATGAAACCGTTTCGTTATTTAACTTATGCGCTGATTGTGATCGGGACCATGGTCCTCACTTATTTTACAACCGCAATTATTCTTGAACATTTTAATATCGCTCTCTACAGCATCGGCTGGTTTGTCATTGAGATCTTCGCCGTTGTTGTTATCGGCATTTTTATTTCCATGTTGGCGCCCTCCATCGTTTCCGGATTTCTTTGGGTAGTCAGTGATTTCAGTTCTCGTATCAGCAGTTATTCGACAAAGGAAGTAATCAGCGGGACAATAGGTCTCGTTGTCGGCTTGCTGATCGCTTTTCTGATCAGTCTCCCTTTGGCCAATGTGCCTTTCGGGGCGTGGATTGCTCTCGTACTTATTATTTTTCTGGGCTATTCCGGTCTTCAGATCGGCATGCATAAAATGGATGATATCGAAGAATACATGCGCTCGCTGCGTATGGGCAAGCAAAAAAACGTGAAGACGGATGTCCGTCATGTCCTCGGGATCCTTGATACCAGCGCCATTATCGACGGCCGCTTTGCCGATGTTTACCGTACCGGTTTTTTGGACGGGACTTTTATCCTGCCGGAATTTGTTTTGGATGAACTGAAACGCGTCGCCGACAGCAGCGATCCCCTCAAAAAGGAACGGGGGAGAAGGGGCCTGAATATCCTTAACGAGCTTAAGGAAGAGTTTCCCGATGCCTACGTCATGGAAGAAAAGGATTATGATGATATCAAGGAAGTCGATACCAAGATCATCCGTCTGGCCGTCGATCTCAAAACGAAGATTTTCACCAACGATTATAATCTCAACCGCATGGCCAAGATCCAGAATGTTACGGTGCTGAACATCAATGATTTGGCCAAATCGGTTAAAAGCATCGTTCTCCCCGGTGAGGAATTGACGGCGAATATCATCAAAGCCGGTAAGGAAGAAAATCAGGGTATCGCTTTCCTCGACGACGGCACCATGATCGTTGTGGAAAACGGCAAACCCTTTGTGGGCTTTACCCTTCAGGTCATTGTAACGAGTGCGCTCCAGACCTCCAACGGCAAAATGATCTTTGCCAAACCGAAAAAATAAAGGAGGAAGATCCCAATGAGAATCGGATCCGGTTTTGATGTTCATCGTCTTGTTTCGGAAAGAGCGCTGCTGATCGGCGGCGTTAAAATCGATTTTGAAAAGGGGCTTTTGGGCCATTCCGACGCCGACGTTTTATTGCATGCTTTGATGGACGCCATTTTAGGCGCGCTCTGTCTCGGTGATATCGGTCAGTTGTTTCCCGATAACGATGAAGCTTATCGAGGTGCCGACAGCGGGGCGTTGACCGAAACCGTCGTCGGTATCATGGAAAAGAAAGGCTATTGTCTGGAAAATGCCGATATGACAGTGATCGCCGAAAGGCCGAAATTGGCGCCGTATATTCCGGCGATCCGGAAGAATATCGCCGCGCTGCTGAACACGGATCCGGAACGGATCAGCGTAAAAGCCACCACCACCGAAAAGCTCGGCTTTACCGGAAGGGAAGAGGGCATCGCCGCTCTCGCCACGGTTCTGCTGAAGGAGATTTGAAAGGTAAGCTTAAAGAGGAGGATATATCAGCATGAGCTATCAGGTTAATTTTATTTCTCACGGGAAATCCGTCGTAATGGAAGCGGGCAAGACGATCCTCGACGCCGCCGCGGCTGCCGGGATTCCCCTGGAAAGCAATTGCGGTTCCACCGGGAAATGCGGGAAGTGCAAAGTACGTATCGCCAAAGGTTACGTTCCTCAGGATGCCGCCGCCGGTACGCGTTTCTTCAAAAAGGAAGAATCCGACGACGGCTGGGTTCTGGGCTGTAAATATGAAATCAATGACGATCTTGAAGTCGAGGTCCCCATCCAAAAGGATGCGGGCAGCCGTAAAACGAAGCTCAATTCTCTGCTCGATCATATCGTCATCAACTCGCCGATCAAAAAGGTCTATGTGGAAATGGATAAGCCGACGATCAAGGATCAGTGCCCGGATTATGAACGCATTTTGAGGGCGCTTAATATCGACGCGGCAAGTCAGCATCCCTCCCGGGGGCTGTTGAAGATCATTCCCAAGACACTGCGCGACGCGAATTTTAAAGTTACCGCCGTACTCCATGACCATCAGGTGATCTGGGTGGAAGAGGGCGATACCACCAAAGAAAAATACGGACTTGTTTTTGATATCGGCACCACGACCGTCGTCGCTTTGCTGATCAATCTCCGCAGCGGGGAGATCGAAGGCGCCGCCGCGGAAACGAATCCCCAGAATGTTTTCGGAGCCGATGTTATTTCCCGTATTACCTACGCCATGGAAAACGGGGAGGAGGGGCTTGAGCGTCTCCACAGCAAAGTCATTGAATGCATGAACAATCTCGCTTTGCGCGCCGCCGCCGAAGCGAAGATCGATAAAAACCGTATTTACGAAGCGACTGTCGTCGGCAATACGACGATGAGCGAGCTTTTTGCCGGTGTCGATCCGACTTACCTGGCTCCGGCGCCCTTCATTCCCGCCTACGTCCACGGGATCGAAATGAGCGGCATGGAAATGGGCTTTACCCTCAATCCCGAGCTTCGCGTTCATCTGCTGCCCAACATCGCCGGTTATGTCGGCGCCGATACCATGGGGGTTATTTTGGGAACGCATATCCATGAACGCCCGCAGTACAGTCTGGCCATCGACGTCGGCACCAACGGGGAAATCGTGCTCGCCGGCAACAACCGCATTCTCGCCTGCTCCACGGCGGCGGGGCCGGCCTTTGAGGGCGCCGAGATCAAATTCGGGATGCGCGCCGCCGACGGCGCCATTGAGGAAGTCTATATCGACAATGAATCCGGCAGCTGTCATGTGAAGGTGATCGGCGATAAAAAAGCGAAGGGTATCTGCGGCAGCGGTCTTCTGGATGCCGTCGCTCAGCTCTACGATGAAGGTATCCTCAACAACCGCGGCGTTTTCAACAGCGAAGGTGAAGCGGCGGAAAAGATCCATCCCGAACTTAAAAAACGTTTGGTCAAAGGCGACCAGGGCTATGAATTCCGGCTTACCACCGCGGAAGAATCGGCCAAAGGCATACCCGTAACGATTTGTCAGAAGGACGTGCGTGAGCTGCAGATGGCCAAAGGCGCCATCTACGCCGGCATGAGGGTGCTCATGAACGAAATGGGTATCACCATCGATGACGTGAAAGAGCTTCTGGTGGCCGGCGCCTTCGGCAGTTATATCAAGACCGCGAGCGCGCTTTCCATCGGTCTCTTCCCGGAAATCCCCAACGGTGAGATCCTTTCCATCGGCAATGCCGCTTCCGAAGGCGGCCGCCTGGCACTGATCTCCGCCGAAGAGCGCGTGCTCTGTGACGAGCTGGCGCGGAAATCGGAATATATTGAGCTGTCCAGCCGACTCGATTTTCAGGATGAATATGTGATGGCGCTCTATTTTCCCGAAAAATAAGGAGTGAAAATGACCGAAATCATTATTTTACTGTTGTGTTTGATCATCGCGGCGCTCATCATTGCCGTTGTGCTTCTCGTCAGAAACGGACGCGGCGGCAAAGAAGAAACGGAAGACCTGCGTCGGGAGATCAAAGAACTCGGCCGATATTATACTTCGGAGTCGCGGGCGGATCGTGACGAAATGACGCGATCCCTGCGGGATGTGCAAAGCTCCATCAATGATCAGCTGATCAGAATGAACAACGCACAGCTGCAGCAGGTAACGGATCTGACGCGCAGAAACGACGAATCCTCGGAAAGACTTCGCCGGACCATGGATGAAAAACTGTCGGAAATCTACCGCAGCAACGCGGAAAAGCTGGAAGATATGCGTCATACCGTTGATGAGCGCCTTGAGGAAACGCTGAACAAGCGGATCGGTGAATCTTTCGGTCAGGTCAACGAGCGTCTGGAAATGGTTCATAAAAGTCTCGGTGAGATCCGCGGTCTTTCCGCCGATCTCACCGATATGAAAAAAATCTTTTCCAATGTGAAGACGCGGGGCGTCTGGGGTGAGGTTCAGCTCGCTCAGATCCTGGAAGAGATCTTAACGCCGGATCAGTACGTCGCCAATGTTTCCACCGGCGCCAAAAGCGAGGAACGCGTGGAATTTGCCGTGTGTCTGCCCGGGCGGGACGGCAGCGGCGAAACCGTTTATCTTCCCATCGATTCAAAATTCCCCGTTGAAGATTATCAGCGATTGGTCACCGCAGCCGAAGAGGGTGACGTCGCCGCTGTGAGCGAATGCCGCAAGGCGCTTGAACGCACACTGAAAAATGAAGCCAAGATGATCAGGGATAAATATATCCATCCGCCGAAGACCATTGAATACGGCATCATGTTCCTGCCCACGGAAGGTCTCTACAGCGAGGCCATGCATTTGCCGGGATTTATGGAATATGCCGAATCCAAACGGGTGATGGTCACCGGGCCGACCAATCTCGCCGCGCTGCTCAACGCTTTGAAGATGGGCTTTCGTACACTGGCCATTGAGGAAAAGAGCGGGGAAATACGCAAGTTGCTGGCGCAGATCAAAACCGATATGTCGAAATTCGCTTTATCTTTGGAAAAAGCACAGAAGAAAATCGCCGAAGCCGATAAGAACATCGGCGAAGCCAGCCATCGTACCGAGCTGATCACGAAACGTCTCAGCCGTGTGGAAGACAGCGATAAAGAAGAATCATTAAACGAAATCAATTAATCCCCGAGAGGTTTAAAGGAGAATCAACATGGAAAAAAATTTCAGACTCAGATTTGCCCCCAGCCCCACCGGACCGCTGCACATCGGCGGTGCCCGTTCGGCGCTTTTCAATTATTTACTGGCCAAAAAGAACGGCGGTACGTTCATCGTGCGTATGGAAGATACGGATCTGGAGCGGAGCAGCAAGGAGTCGGAAGAAAATATCAAAGCCAGTCTGCGCTGGCTCGGCATGGATTGGGATGAAGGCATCGACGTCGGCGGCGATTACGGACCTTACCGCCAGATGGAACGTCTCGATATCTATAATGAAGCCGTGCAAAAGCTGATCGATGAAGGCAAAGCCTATTATTGCTTTTGCAGCGAGGAAGAACTGGCCAAGGAAAAAGAAGAACAGCAGGCTCGGGGAGAACTGCCGAAATACAGCGGTAAATGCCGTCATTTGAGCAAAGAAGAATGTGAACGCCGCATTGCCGCCGGAGAAAAACCCGTGGTTCGTTTTCACGTGCCCGAAGGTGAAACCGTCGTCGTTGACGACCTCGTGCGCGGAGAAGTTCATTTTGAGACCGACGGTATCGGTGATTTCATCATCGTGAAATCCGACGGCATCCCCGTCTATAATTTTGCCGTTGTTATGGATGACCACACCATGGGCATCACCCATGTGATCCGCGGTGAGGAACATCTTTCCAATACCCCCCGCCAGATCGTGCTTTATGACGCACTCGGCTATGAACAGCCCCGGTTCGCCCATATCTCCCTGATATTGGGCCGCGATAACGAAGGTAAGCTGACGAAAATGAGCAAGCGTCACGGTTCCACTTCCGTTGTCGCCTATAAGGAGCAGGGTTATCTGCCCGAAGCCATCGATAATTTCCTCGCGCTTCTGGGTTGGGCTCCCGGCGGAGAGAAAGAGCTTTTCACTCTGGAAGAGCTCAAACAGAATTTTTCGCTGGAACACGTCTCCAAAAGCCCCGCCGTTTTCGATATCGAAAAGCTGAAATGGATCAACGGTATGTATATCCGCAATGCTTCGGGGGAGCGGCTGTTGGAATACGGTCTGCCCTATTTGAAGAAGGCGGGTTTTGTCAGTGAAGAACCTTCTACGGAAGAAATGATCTGGGCGATGAGCGTTATCGATGTGCTGAAAACGCACATTTCATCCTTTGCCGAGCTGCCCGAATTGATCCGTCATTATCGCGGGGAGATCTTCTATCGCGACGAAGTTCTGGCCGAAATGAAGGAACATAAGGAAGAGGTCCTCACCGTTCTCAAAGCCATGAAGGAAAAACTGGAACGCAATCCCAAAATCGCGGTGGATTCCTATAAAAAACTGCTTAAGGAAATCTCCAAGGAAACGGGCATCAAAGGCCGTCCGCTCTATCATTCTCTGCGTGTTGCCAAGACCGGAGAAGAACAAGGGCCCGATCTCGATAAACTTTCCGTTATCATCGGCCGCGATCTGATGCTGGAACGTTTGAAAAAATTCATCAAAATGTTCCAGAGAATGGATTAGTCCATAAAAAATACACAGAATTTACCCCGTTTTTCTTTATGAAACAGGAATAAAAAACATATGAGCAAAGTATACTATATATAGTTCCTGAGGGAATACCTCGGAACAATAAGTTTTTTCATTGTTTTCCCTTCTTTTATTGATTTCTTTGTTCTGGAGCACGGACAGTGTTGAGCTGTCCGTGTTTTCTTTTAATGATTATTTAATCTTTTTTTAATGAGGACGAATCTTGAATCACGTGTTTGCGTATGGTATAATCAAATAAAAAAGTCCGAAGGCGCGATCTTGTTTTTGAGCCGGATCATCGCCGGATCCGAAGAAAAAGAAAATGAAAAGATATGCTGCATACAACCGAAAAAAAAGTGTTGTCCGCCGGTCTGCTCTGGCGGTTTTATTTACTTTTATTCTTTTTCTGATATTGATGCTCATTTTCGCCGAGGGAGATAAGGCGAAACCGGTTTTGCCGGAAACAACGAATGTCAGCGCGAAACTCACCGCTTCGAAATCGGTGACGGAAATCAAAACCCTTTTTGAAAAGCGTGGGAACAGTGTTAACCTGCCGGTTTTGATGTATCACCATCTGGCGGCTTCAACGACGCAGGATACGATAATCAGCACCGACGCCTTCCGAAGCCAGATGGCGACGCTGAAGGAAAACGGCTATCAGACCATCTCGATACAGCAGCTTTTGGATTATGTTTACAGGGCGAAAGAACTGCCGGAAAAACCGGTTTTGATCACCTTTGACGACGGCTATACCAGTAATCTGACGCTTGCCGGGCCGATATTGAAAGAGTATGGATTTCATGCCGTGATTTTTATGATCGGTCACTACGCCGATGAAGGCCCCTTTGCCTCAAGCGGAGAAAAATTGACTTTTTTCTCCTATGAAGAAGCGAAACCCCTTGTTGACGAGGGTATCTTTGAAATTCAAAGCCATACCTACGATCTCCACAATACTTCTCCCGACCGGTCATCGCGACAAAGGGGAATGCTTCCCATGGACGGAGAGACGGAAGCGGATTACGAAAAAGCGATACGGAAAGATATGTGGCTGTTTTCTTTCCGGGAGGTCAAAAGCGGCCTCGATGAAGCCGATGCGCTTTCTTATCCCTTTGGCTTTTACTCGCAGCAGCTTGATGATATTGTGAGGGATTTCGGCATCAAAGTTACCTTTACGATCGAGCCGAAGCGCAACCGCATCGTCATCGGTGATCCAACCAGTCTGCGTCTGCTCGGCCGTTATAATTGCACGGTCAGGGTCGACGCGGAAAAGCTGCTGGCGATGATGAACGG
>CACXDX010000014.1 GCA_902766525.1 uncultured Bacillota bacterium
AGGTCGTCTTACCATGGTCAACGTGACCGATCGTACCGATGTTTACATGCGGTTTTGTGCGTTCGTACTTTTCTTTCGCCATTTTTGCTGGGAACCTCCTGATTCAAAATGAACTTTTTTGGTATCACAAAATAACAATCATGGATATCATAGTCGATTTTTGAGTTTTTGTCAATCGTTTTTATTGAGGGGAATGCTTATTTAAGCAGAATTTTTTCCAGAGCGTCAAGACGTTCCCTGAAGATCGTGAAAACACCGGGGATGGTTTGTTCTTCGGTCAAATCAACGCCGGCCTTTTTCAGCAGTTCATTGGGATCGTCGCTGCAGCCGCTTTTGAGGAAGGAAAGATAAGATTCAACGGCGCCTTCTTCGCCGGAAAGGATCCTGTTTGCCAAATATTGTGCGGCGGAGAAGCTGGTCGCGTATTTATAGACGTAAAAGCCGTTGTAAAAATGGGGAATGCGCGCCCATTCCATGCGGATCCCTTCATCGTAGACGATCTCTTCACCGAAATAATCTTTGTTGAGATCGAGATAAATGTCGCAGAGATCGTCGGCGGTGAGTGTTTCCATGGCTTCGGCGCGTTCGTGAATGATCTTTTCGAATTCGGCGAACATGGTCTGGCGGAAAACGGTACCGCGGAATTCTTCCAGATATTGATTGAGCAGGAAGGCTTTTTCCTTTTCGTCGGCGGAGTTTTTCAGCATATAATCGGCGAGCAGCGTTTCGTTGACCGTTGACGCCACCTCGGCGACGAAGATGCGATAGTAGGCATAGGGATAGGGCTGATTGTGCCAGGAATAGTAGGAATGGAGCGAATGGCCCAGTTCGTGAGCGAGTGTGAAAACGCTGTTCAGATTATCCTGATAGCTCATCAGCACATAGGGAACGGTATTGAAAACACCCCAGGAATAGGCTCCCGACGTTTTGCCTTCGTTTTCTCTGACGTCGATCCAGCGTTCATCCCCGGCTTTTTGCAGCAGGGAAATATATTCTTCCCCCAAAGGAGCCAGCGCTTTTTTTACGAGTTCAAAGCCCTCTTCATAGGGAATCTTGCGTTCGGCTTCGGCGACGAGGGGCGTATAAACATCGTAGAAATGAAGCTCTTCCAGGTTCAATGTTTTCTTGCGCAGACGCAGATAATGCCGGAAGGCGTCGAGGTTATCCCGAACGGCTTTGATCATATTAGTGTAAAGCGTTTCATCAACGGCATCGGCGAAAAGGGCGCTGTTTAAAGCGGAAGGATAATTCCTTGCTTTGGCAAAAAAGCATTCCCCTTTGACGTTGCCGGCAAGCGTCGCCGCAAGGGTATTGCGGAATGTTTCATAAGTTCCGTAAAGCCCCGTGAAGGCATCCTTGCGGACGCGCCGTTCTTTGCTTTCCATCAGGCGGATGAAATTGGCGTGATTGATGGTGATCTCTTCGCCGTCCTCATTGCGGATGGAGGGGAAACGCAGGTCCGCCTCGTTCAGCATGGAAAAGGCGTTTTGCGGTCCTTCCGCCATTTCTCCGGCCATGGCCAGCAGGGATTCTTCTTTGGGATTCAATGTATGGGGAGCGTAACGCAGAAGATCATCAAAAAAACGTTCATAAAGCGCGAGACGTTCGTCGGCGGCGATGAGTGACCGGATCTTTTCTTTTCCCGCGGCAAGGATCTCCGGGGTAAAGAAGGCCGTTTCCTCCGAGGCTTTCACGCTCAGTGCCATTGCTCTGTCGCGCATGGCCTGATACATATTGACGCGGTTGTCTTCATCCAGCTTCATTTTTGCGTAGACAAAGAGATCTTCGAGGTTTAATTCCAGCGCTTCGCTGAGTTGTAAGTAGCGGTAGAGCGTATCGGCGTTTTCGGTCAGATGGCCGTTGAACGCGGTAACTTCAGCCAGTTTTTCTTTGGCGGCGCTGAAATCGTTCTCCCACGCCGCGGTGTCGGCGTAGATCTTTTCCGTATCCCAGCGTTCCGCTTCCGGGATATCCGCCCTTTGAGTCGGTTGTTTTGCCATGGTTACTTCCTTTCCCGAGTTTACTCGAAAAAAACATAGATTTTTACTTTTCGGCTCTTGCGAAAAACCGAAAGAGCCATTATGATATAAACATGATTGCTGAGAATGAACCGTTACAATTTCAGATGATCCAAATTGATGACGGCTTTGCTTATGATGTTCGCGTCGTTTCCGAAGAGGCGAGCGTCGGTGATTATATTCGCCTGCTCGACCGCTTTCTCGATGAGACCGTCGCACCCTGTTTCGGCTGTGATAACTGCTGTTCCCAGCGGATCCCCCTGACGCTGCCGGATCTCTATACCTATGCGGGGAAAGATCCCGAAGAGATCAAGGTTTTCCTGAAGGAAAAGTGCGAGGTCGTATGTCAGGGACGTGTCGTCGACGTTAAGCTGGCACAGCGTTCCGACCGCAGCTGTATTTTTCTTGATCGTGAAAAAAAGTGCTGTTCGGATCATCTTCACCGCAGTCTGGTATGTCACAGCTATATCTGTATCCCTCAAACAGAGCGAGCCCGTTTGCTGCGGGAAACACTGATCAATAAGGGGGAGGACGCCCTGATCGGTTCCCTTTGCCGATGGGGCGTGATCGACGCTTCCTTTGCCGGATCCTATCCGCCGGAACCGGGCTGGGAGGGGAAAGATTTTGAGGAGATCCTTCTTAAGGAAGTTCTTCCACTTTCAGTTTTTGAAGATCTGCTTTGATCAGAGCGATGGTTTCCTCCATAAAATCATCGTAGCAAGGTTCGATGAGGGCGACGGATTTGCCGATGATCCGAATCAGAGCGAGGCGATCGCCGCCTCGGATATCGTGACGGCGAACGAGAGAAGCCAAAAACTTATCGGCGATTTCTCCGATGTTGCCGCCGTCAAAGCTGAAATGGGTTGAAACTTCCGTAAACATGGTGAGGATCTCCCGGCGGGAATAATTCAAATAGCTTTCAAGGAAAACAGCGCAATCGTCGTCGGGATCTGTCGGCATCGCCGCAAGCGCCGCTTTCCCTATGCCGGGGCAGCGTTTTTCGGTGATGACGTCGAAAGCGAGTTCGATCACGTTATGCGCTTTCCAGACCGCCATATTTGCGGGAAGATTGCAAGCATGCATTAATTCCTCGGCGATAAGCTCCCCTTTTTGGAAGCAGAATCCGGGTTTTATGCCGTGATAATCTTCGTCGGCGTAAAAATCGATACCGGGCAGCGCCGTGCCGTGGGTCAGGACGCCTAAGCTGAAATCGATATGACCCGCGTCGTTTTCTTCGGCAAAGCGATACATATCGATGCCCATTTCATGGCAGACATTGCGGCCGATATGCAAAAAGGCTCCGAAATCGGGAAAGAGCGCGCCCAGCACGGTTTGTTCGTTTTCGTAGCCCAATACCTGTTTTGCTGTGTATAAATGTGTCAGCGGAAACATGGGAATCTTCTTTCTTTCTCATTTTAGTATGTATGGTTTCTTCCATATTAAAACATTTTTTCATGTTTGACAAGTCGATTTTTATTATTGGAAAAGGAGAAATCTCTTGCGTTTTCAATTAAAATCCGTTTTTAATCGTCATATTATCGTTGATCTGCTGATGATCAGCGGCGGCTCCTTTCTGTGGGTTGCCGCTCTGATGGGGCTGATCGTTCCCAATCAACTGCTCTCTTTGGGATTCACCGGGGTCAGCATCATCATCAATCACTTTATTCCCGTTCTGCCCATTTCCGTGCTGGTCTATGCCTGCAATGTTCCCTGCCTGCTTTGGGCCTGGAAAGAACTGAATAAAAGATTTCTCGCTCTTACGGTTTATGCCGTTACGCTGCAGTCCGTTTTGATGGAGCTTATGAAAGATATGCCTTCCTATACCGGCGATGTTATGCTGGCGGCGATCTTTGCCGGCGCCATCGGCGGTATCGGCAGCGGTCTTGTGATTCGCCGAGGCGGCAGCGGCGGCGGTACCGATATCCTCGGAATTATCATCAAAAAGCGCTGGGGTTTCAGTGTGGGTACCGTCAGCCTTATCTTTAATGTTGCCGTCGTTGCCGTCGGCGCGCTTCTTTTCGGCTTGGAAATTGCCATGTACACGGTGATTTTTATCGCTGCCTGCTCCCTGCTGACGGATAAAACCATCGCCGGTCTCGGCAAAAAATACACGGCGATGATCATCACGAATCAGCCCGAGAAAATGAAAAACGCCATCTTCGACAGGCTTCATCGCGGCGTTACCATTTTGAAAGGGAAAAGCGCCGTCAGCGGCGATCAAAAGGATGTGCTTTACTGCGCCATCAACCAGTATGAACTCGCGCAGTTGAAGGATATGATCTATGCGATCGATCCCTATGTTTTTATGACCATTTCGGAAACGTCGGAGATCTACGGTCATTTTCGTTCCCGTAAAGGGGAGGCTCTTTCCGCCAACGAATTGGCGTCCAGTTTCGTTATGGCCGCGCAGGAACCGATAGCGGCCAAAGTCGAGCGGGAAACACCGACGATCAATATCGTCAACAAGGAGTATGAAGTCATCGATGAAAAGGAAATCGACGACGGCAAGGATAGCTGGCACCCTTCGCGTTCCCTGCGAAACAGGTCGTAAAAAACGGAAACGCCCGGCGCTTCCGTTTCCTGTTCAACTGTTGTCAACTTGATATTCCTTTGCCATCATAATGTAATGAACGGCGTTTTGCCGGATCCCCTCGGCTTCCTCGGCTGAGACGGTGCGGATGACTTTTCCGGGAACGCCCAGAACCAAAGAGTTCGGAGGGATTTCCTTGCCGCCGCCGACGAGCGCGCCGGCGCCGATTATACTGTTTTCGCCGATGACGGCGCCGTCTAAAACGATGGCGCCCATGCCGATGAGTACATTATCTTTTACGGTCGCGCCGTGAACAATGGCATTGTGCCCGACGGTGACGTTTTTTCCGAGGGTAACGGGATGATCTGCCGAACAGTGGATGGTGGCGTTATCCTGAACGTTGCTGCCTTCGCCGATGCTGATGGCGCCGACATCGCCGCGGAGGACGGCGTGGAACCAAACGGAGCAGCGTTCTTCCAATTTGACTTCGCCGATGATATCCGCATCGGCGGCAACAAAAGCGGAAGCTGCGATCACCGGTTTTTCTTTAGCGTATGGCATAGCGTGGTTTTCCTTTCCGAAAAAGTGGGGATGTCTGATAATGGATAAAAGAGAACGGCAGGAGCTGATGCGCTCCTTTTGGCAACATTTTAAGAATAATCTTTCCGACCGTTCCCGGGATAAATGGCTGGCCGTTGTTTTTATTTTGGCTTTTTTGTCGGTGCTGTCGGCCATCGCCGCGCTGCTTTGGCTGTATTGATCAGGGCTTTTCGGCGATAACGCAGAGACCGTCGCCACGGATGTGAGCGGTGATCCCGACGAAACCGGCGTTGGTCAGGGCCGAGGCGAGAGAATCCGCCGAAGGAATGTTCATATCAATGGCTTCTTTGAGCTCATCCCATTTTTCCGGATGGTCGGCGTCGGCACGGCTTTCCGTCAGGATCATGACCTGTCCGCCGCTTTTCATGATGCGGAAGATCTCCCGGAAGCTTTGATCCGGATCTTTCCAGAAATAGACCGTTTCCACGGCGGTAACGATGTCGAAAGTAGCATCGTCAAAGGGCATATCCGCGACGTCTGCTTTGCAAATCACAACTTTATCCCGGCGAATGGCGGCTTTGTTGAGATGAAACGATTCTTCGATGGCCGCGGAAGAGATATCGATGCCCCAGACGGTATCGGTTGTTTTTTTTGAGAGTTTTTTTACGGTCCTGCCGCCGCCGCAGCCGACGTCAAGCACTTTATCGGTCTCATCGACGGAGAGGAAGGACAGCCCCCAATCGGTAAGACCGTCGTGCCGCTTATTCATCATCTTCAGCGTCTGTCTTCCCCAGTAACCTTTGGGATTCGGGGCATTTTGGATTTTTTTCTTTTCAAAAAAATTCATCTTATTATTTCCTTTCCGGGTGTACCCCGGTTTTTTTATTTTTTCGTGATCGGAAAGATTGATCAAACGGAAAGATAAAAACCGATACGCGGCAGAAACCGCCGCGTATCGGTTTGATTAACTCATAGGAACAATTATTCACCCAGCAGGAAACCGGTGATATCCGCGATTTGGTCTTCATCAACGGTATAGTAACCGTCTTCATCGACGAAAACTCTGATATTATAGGTTTTGGGTTCCCCGTAGGTCGGGTCGGCAAGAGCACTCTCGACTTCTTTGGCCATGATCCCGATGTAGGTGGCCATGATTTCATCGTAGGAAGCGTCGGCGGTAATCGCTTCTTCGGCTTTAGCGGTCAGCGTGCCGTCTTCATCATTAATGACATCATTATAGGTTTCAAGAGGATAAGCGATGACTTCGACTTCATATTCGTCGTTGTTTTCGCTGTAGTTGCCGGTAATTTCGTACTTACTGGCATCCAGAAGAGCAACGTACATTTGATGCAGATCGTTTCTGACGTTGTCGTCAACCGTATCCATGCTGAGGGAATTGATGGTTTCATCGGTGAAGAAATCGACGATTTCATTGTACTCTGCTTTCAGTTCATCGACGGTTTCAACGTCTTCGAGGCTGTCGACAAATTCTTCACTGGCTTCGCCGTGGAAAAAGAGATCAAAATTTCCCTGGACATAAGCGACGGGATCGAATTTTTCTCCGCAGCCGCTGAAAGAGAAAATCAGCATAACGGAAATAACAGCAATGAGACACCATTTGATTTTTTTCATCGTTATTCTCCTTTATCAAACCTTCATCTTGTTTTGTTTTGATGTTAGCTTCAGTATAACAGCAGATAGACGGAAATGCAACATTTTTTAACAAATATGAAAAATAAAATTTTTTTCAAAAATCATATTTTTTTATTGACACGAAAGATCATTTCGTGATAAAATTAAATGCTAATATCCAAAAATGGGATTTTATACCGATTTTTTCATTTGGATCATCTCGTTTGTTCGACGCCATGAGCGGAAAACAGCAAGAAAAAACCTCTTTTCGGGCTTGCGGTAAGACGAAAGGAGCGACGTCTCGGGCTTGCGGTAAGGCGGGGCGACGATACCGGGCTTGCGGTAAGGCGGTATCTTTTCGGCGGCGGCGAAAAACGATGGCGAATATATTGAAGGAGTGAAGGATTACATGACTCATATCAGTGGTCTTGGCACGATTAAGCGCAGAGATTATTCCAACATTGTTGAAGTCCTGGAAATGCCGGATCTCATTGAGATCCAGCGCCATTCCTATGAATGGTTCCTTGAAGAAGGCCTTCCTTCCATTTTTGCCGATATCTCTCCGATTCAGGACTTTACCGGCAATCTTGTTCTTGAATTCCTCGATTATTCTCTCGGGGAAGAAAAGTACGATGTGGAAGAATGCAAAGATCGCGATGCGACCTATTCGGCGCCGCTCAAAGTCAGCGTGCGTCTGATCAACAAAGAAACCGGAGAAGTTAAGGAGCAGGAAGTATTCCTCGGCGATTTCCATCTTATGACCGATCGCGGCACTTTTATCGTCAACGGTGCCGAACGCGTTATCGTTTCTCAGCTCGTTCGTTCCCCCGGCGTCTATTTTGCACACACCAAAGACGCCAATTCCGGGGCGGATATCTACGGTTCCACCATTATCCCGAACCGCGGAGCCTGGCTGGAATTCGAATCCGATGCCGCGGGTGTCGTTTACGTGCGCATTGACCGTACCCGCAAACTGCCGGCTACCGTTATCTTGCGTGCTTTGGGCTATGGCTCCGATGAAGAGATCAATGCTCTCGTCGGAGAAAATCCCCATATCCTGGCGACGATCGAAAAAGACAGTACCCATAACGAAGCGGAAGCATTGATCGAAGTTTATAAGAAGCTTCGTCCCGGAGAACCTCCCACGGAGGACTCCGCCAGAAGCCAGATCTACAACCTCTTCTTTGATCCCAAACGGTATGACCTCGGCAACGTCGGTCGCTACAAGCTTAATAAAAAGCTGGAGCACGGTGTTTTTAAAACCGTCGATGAAGAAGGCCGGATCTGGGATAAGGAAAATGAAACCTACATTGAAGGTGAAAGCGAAAACGTCCGCAAGGATTACATCAAATATCTGACCAAAAAGGATATCATCTGCACGCTGAAAGGTTTCCTTGAATTGATGGACGGCAAGCGCAGCGCCGATGATATCGACCATCTCGGCAATCGCCGCATCCGCTGCGTCGGTGAGCTGCTCCAGAATCAGTTCCGCATCGGTCTTTCCCGCATGGAACGAGTGGTCAAAGCACGCATGTCGATCCAGGATACGGAAGGGATCACGCCGCAGCTGCTCATCAATACCCGCCCGGTCGTAGCGGCGCTGAAGGAATTTTTCGGTTCCTCCCAGCTTTCTCAGTTTATGGACCAGACCAACCCCCTGGCGGAGCTGACGCATAAACGTCGCCTCTCGGCCTTGGGCCCCGGCGGTCTCTCCCGTGAACGCGCCGGTATGGAAGTCCGTGACGTTCACCATTCCCATTACGGCAGAATGTGCCCCATTGAGACGCCCGAAGGTCCCAACATCGGCTTGATCGGTTCCCTTTCCACTTTCGCGAAGATCAACGAATACGGTTTTATCGAAACACCTTATCGCCGCGTTGATAAAGAAACCGGCGTCGTTACCGAACACATCGACTATCTTACCGCCGATGAAGAGGAA
>CACXDX010000015.1 GCA_902766525.1 uncultured Bacillota bacterium
TCTCACCGTCCAGTGATGATCGGTATAATAGAAGGGATAGCTCCTTGAATCATCGTAATAGTGCAGCGATTCCGCAAAATCCAAATAGGGGATATCCTCTTTGGCCAGGGTTTTGATCAAAGCATTGTAATTGTCTTTGAAGGAGTTTTCCGCGTTGGCCGGTTCCTCTTCCAGCAGCTGCTTTGCCGGAGCCGCGCAATAGAGGAATTTCCCGCCGTTGGCTTCCGTCACTCTCTCCAGTTCACCGATGTTGGTCACGATTTGGTCGATATCGGATTGCGGGATCTTCTTCGAAGGCGCGGTGAGGCTGCCCCGCTCCGACTTGACGACCGTGAGATCATCCTTCTCGATCAATCTCGTACCCAGCAGATTTTCTTTGACGGAATTGATATCCATCATCGCATCGTGATATTTTAATTCCTCCGTAGAAACGTCTTCCACATTGTCTTTGAAAGCAAGGATGCTTTGGCGGTTTCCCCGCTCCAATTCGGTCATCATATCCGCTGCCTTCAGCCTCAGCTGTTCAAAGCAATTGCCCCAAACACCAACGAGAATAAATACGATCGCGAAGGTGAACAGCAGAATATTCGGATTGAATTTTTTCATTGCCATTCCCCCTCAGAAATTGAAATAGATAAACGGATTGTATGAGTTGCTGACAAGACTTGCCACGGAAAGGACGAACAAAACGATCAGACCCGCCGCCTTCAGGAAGCCGACCACATCACTGCCGTTCGTTTTCTCGGATAAAATCCTGAATAACGGCGTAGACAGCACAACACCGATGACAAGCAAGATCAAATCCTGAGTCAGCCAGCCCGTAAACATGCCGTCCGCAAAAGCGTTGCCCGCCAAGCCGAACATGGAACGAAGATAAATAAGGGCGTCGCCGATGGATTCCGATCTGAAAACCACCCAGCCGAGTACAACGAAAAAGATCGTATACAGCCATTGGAAAACATTCAGCACTTTGCCGCTTTTCTTATGAATCTTCGTGAATTTTTCAATGACCAGCAGCACGAAATAGAGCAAACCCCAAATAATAAACGTGAAATTCGCACCGTGCCACAAGCCCGTAAGCGACCACACAACAAGCAGATTAAAGATATTCCGCATCTTCCCGCAGCGGCTGCCGCCGAGAGGAAAATACAAATAATCACGGAACCATGTCCCCAGTGATATGTGCCAGCGATGCCAAAACTCTGTGATGGATCTGGAAATATAGGGATAATTGAAGTTTTCGAGGAAATGAAAACCGAACATTCTGCCGAGACCGATGGCCATATCACTATAGCCGCTGAAATCAAAGAAGATCTGCAGCGTATAACCGAGCGCGCCGAGCCAGCCGAACATCACGGAAATGCTGTCACCCCCGGCAACGGCGTTGAAGGCCTGATCGGCAAGGACGGCAAAGCTGTTCGCCAGCAATACTTTCTTCGCTAAACCGACGACAAATCGGGCGAATCCGTTGAAGAAATCATCCAACGTCTCTTTGCGGTTTTTGATCTCATCGGCAATGGTTTCATAACGTACGATCGGCCCCGCGATCAGCTGCGGAAAGAAAGAGATGTATAAACCGACATAGAGGATATTGGTCTGCACCGCGCCCTTTTGACGATAAACGTCGAGCACATAGGACATCGCCTGAAAGGTAAAAAAGGAGATCCCGATCGGCAGAGCGATCTCGGGAACGGATAAATGACCTCCCGCCAAACCGTTGATGATATTCCCCGTGAAAGTCAGATATTTGAACACAAACAGCAGGCCCAGGTTGAATGATACGTCCAGGGCGATGATCAGATGGCTGAGGCTCTTGTCTTCACGCTTTTTGCTGATGACCAAACCGAAAAACCAATTGACGATGATGGAAGCGATCATCACCAGAACGATCTTCGGCTCACCCCACGCATAGAAAAACAAACTCGCGAAGAGCAGAAAGATATTCTGCAGCAAGCGGCTTTTCCGGAAAACAACAAAATTGAAGAAAAGTACCGTCGGCAGGAATAAATATATAAATGTTGTGCTTGAAAAAAGCATAGGATCACTCCGGCACGATAAGGCAGATTTGATAATGAAATTATATCACAGCTTACATCCGATTAAAAGCCAAATCAAAAAGAAAAAAGAGCGCTCATAACTCTCCGCCGTTACGAACACTCCTTTTGGTGCGGGCGACAGGACTTGAACCTGCACGGTTGCCCACCGGATCCTAAATCCGGCGCGTCTGCCAATTCCGCCACGCCCGCGCACCGTGCTGTCATTATAGCACACTCCCCCTCGGGATGCAACAAAGCCGACATATTCCCCGTTTTTAAATCAGATTTGGCTTTTTTTCTCAAACGTGATATCATATAGGTCAAAGGAGAACTGTGATTATGGCCTACGAAAAGCTCTTGAACGAGATCACCGCCGTGACGACGCTGAAATATTTTTGGCGCGGCTATCACGAAGGATACGTCAAATGGGAAAGCCCCGATTGGTTCAACAAAAAAGATGATATCGGCATCGAAGTCAGTCAGGCACTGCTCCCCAGAGACGGCAAGGAAGAAAGCTTCCTCGAAACTTATCTCGGCCGCCCCAAAGAGGAGCTGCCCGAAGAAGCCTTTCTTTATTTCGGCTCCCGCCTCTATTTTTACAACAACCGCTTTTGGGCCCTGCTCGATGACGGCGAAAACGATAAAGATGTTGAGGAAAAGATCATCACGCGCTTTCAAGCCAAGCTGAAAAAGCTCAACACCAACTATCGCCTCTGTGCCACCAATGCCCTTTATCTCTTCGCCCACGCGGAAATAAAAAGATCCGCCGCAAAGCGGATCGAATATCTCATGGCCGGCATCGCCGAAGAAGAGGCGCACCGTTTCGATATCGTCTTTTTGGATTGCGTCTCCGTGCTCTATCTGATCGAAAGAAAGAAAAACGGTCTTTCCGCCGTTGCCATCCCGGAAAAAGCCCGCCGCTTCCTCACTGCGGAAGCCGAAAAGACCCGCGTCGATTTCGATGATGCCATCGGCACGCCTTTCCTTTAAAAAAACAAACGGGAGCACATATCGAACGATATCTACATGCTCCCAAAATAGCTTATAAGGATGCTCCGAAACGATCGTTTCGGAGCATTTTCATATCAGTCTTCCCAGATATCCTCATCATCTTTTCCTTCCAGACGGAAGGGATGATTATCGGTATAGATGATCTCTTTGGTCTCCTTGGAAACATTTTCCACACCGAGACCGAGATCTTTCAGATTGCGCTTCATCAGATCGACATGTTTATCGTAATTATTGACCATTTCCGGATCACTCCCTATAAAACCTTTGTTTTATTATATCTCACAAGACTCCCTCCGTCAAATCGTTTTTTTAAGCAAATGGGGAAGGACAAATTAATTGCCCTGTTCCCGTCTGACCCAAAGTGGGGACAGACAGCGCAGCTGCCCTGTCCCCCTTTGGCAGTTCTTTAGTACTTTAAACAGAGACAAACTTCTTTGCCGTCTGCTCCCGTTAACGCAATGACAGAAAAGAACGATCTCTTTTTTGAGATCGCCCCTTCAGAATAATCCTTCTTCTTTTGTTATCGTAAAATCATTGGGATCGATCAGCCAGAGCTTGCGCTTTTTCTTTCGCGCCATTCCCACGGTATGAGCGGTCCCGCCCCTTTTGCCGTCAAAAACGGCAATGACCAGATCCGCTTCTTGGATCATATATTCGTTGCGTTTCAAAGCGCTGTAACGCGTCATTTTCCTGTCGAGGCATACCCTTCTGTCGGCTTGATCCAGCATCATATAATAAATGCCCCGCTCAAAATCATCCCAACCGTTGGTCTGATCCATCGCCGGCAGCGCGGCTTCCAGCTCGATCTCCCAACCGTCCCGCCGCAAAGCGATGACGATTTCCGCCGCCATCAGGTCAATGCCCTGAGCGAAACCGGAAATAAAATAGTCATAGCCGGCCTCCGCGGCTTCGCGAACGGCTTCCGTCAGCAGGCGATAGAGCTTTTGGTATTCTTCACTTTGTTCATCTTTTAAATACGGCAGTTTACTCGGCCGATAGCCGGTAAAACAACACTTCTTGCTCATATCACAGCCATCCCCGCATTTTCGCGAGGATCTCCTTTTCTTTTCTGCTGATCCGCGTCTGGCTGAGGTTCATTTTCGCCCCGGTCTCACTTTGGCTCAAGCGGCGGACGTAACGCATATACAGTAAGCGCCTTTCGTCCTCCGCCAATTTTCCGACCAGACTGTTGATCGTCAGGCGGTCTTCCAGCTTCTGCCACAACAGGTTTTCCGCGTTGTCTTCTTTCAGTGCGAGTTCGGAAAATTCCGTTATTTCTTCCAGCGACAGCCGCCGCACTTTTTCACCGCGGCAGAACGCCGCTTTTTTCTGGCCGCGCATCAGAGCGGCCGCATGCAAAACTTCCCCCTTGATAAAGGGAAAAGCGTAAATCCCGAAAGGAACGCCCCGCCGCGGATCAAATCCTTCAGCCGCTTTCAGCAGACCGAGTCTGCCGCTTTGCAGCAGATCCTCCCGGTCTTCCGGCCCGACAAAGCGGGAAACAACGGCACACACCAAACCTTCATTCAACAAAACCAGTTCACCCAGAGCGGCTTCATCCTTGACTTTGATGCCCCGCCACAGCTTTTCCTTTTCCTCCGGCGGAAGATCTCTGTAATTGACCGCTTCCTTCATTCGCCGCGCCGCCGTTTGCACATACGCACCGAGGTACCTTCACCGGGTGCGGATCGGATATCGAGAGCGTCCGTAAAGGACTGGATAAAAACAAAGCCCAGCCCCAAATGGTCTTCCGCCGCGGAATAGGCCGGAATCAGCGCTTGTTCCACGTCACTGATGCCGATACCGTCATCATCAACAACCATTTCAAGCTCATTTTCAAAAGCGGATAATGTCAGGGTCACGATGCGAGTTTCATCGCCGCCGTAACCATGGATCATTGCGTTGGAAACGCTTTCGGAAACAGCAACCTTGATTTCTTCGATATCCGTCAGGGAGAATCCCATTTCCGCAGAGAATGCGGCAGCGGCAAGCCTGGCTGCGGCGAGATTGCAGTCTTTGGCGTAAAACTCCAAACGGAGGTAATTCTTCCCCTTAGCCAAGTTTCTCCCTCCCTTTGCGACGCAGGTTCAACAGCTCATCGAGACCGGCCATCTCAAAGAGTTTGGCTGCCGGGGGAGATGCGTTGATCACACTGACTTTGCCGCCGTAGGGCGCTGTCTGCTTATAAATATAAAGGATCAGGCCGAGACCGCTGCTGTCAATAAAAGAAGTCTTGCTCAAATCGAAACAAACGTGGGTCACACGATGATCTTTCAGATCTTCCTCCAGCAAGGCCTTGAGTTCGGGACAGATGTGCAGGTCAAAATCACCGTCCGTCATGACGGTGATGCGTCGATCCGTTTTTTCTATTTTCATAAAAGACGCCTCCTTTTCCCCGCAATTTTCGTGAAAGGGGCGTCTCTTTCCTGCCGTGAAACGGCTGATATAATGTCGGATCAAGACAAGCTTTGTCGAAAGACCGATATCCTCAGACTTCGTTGATCAGAGCCGCGAAGAAATCCTTCAGCCATTGAACGACACTCCGCTTATGAATGTCTTCGGCGGTGATCAGATCGGTACGGCCCACCTCTTCGCCGTTGATGCTGACGATCACGTCACCGGCGTCGATCCCCGCGGCGGCGGGTCCTTCCACATCGCCGAGGATTTCCGCGTCGATCTGAGGCTCAACGGCTTCTCCCTTCTTCACGGGAACAACAATATCCGCGGCGGCAACGAGAGTGTCCTGACCTTCCTTGCCGTAAAGAACATCCACCTTGCCGAAGTCCTCACCGGCAGTGACCACCGTATTCGTCGTGTAATTGGCAAATCCGTATTCCAAAAGCTTCATCGCGTCGATATAATGACCGTAGTCCGAAGCGGAGCCCATTGTAACGGCGACCAAACGCATACCCTCCCGCTCGGCGGTAGCCGTGAGACAGTGCCCGGCCAGAAGCGTTGTTCCCGTCTTCAGACCGTCGGTCCCGTCACACCAGAACAAAAGCTTGTTGGTATTATAGATGACTTTGCCGTCGGGCATCGTCGTACTTTCCATGGAAGCAATGCGCATCACTTCGGGGATGCCGATACAATAACGGCTCAGCGTCGCGATATCTCTGGCCGTCGAATGATGATTATCATCGTGAAGCCCGTTGGCGTTGACAAAATGAGTACCGGTCATCCCCAATTCCGCCGCCTTATCGTTCATCAAAGCCGCAAAGGCGGAAATGGATCCGGAAACGTGTTCCGCCAGCGCGTAAGCGGCGTCATTGGCGGAAAAAACGATCATCATTTCAAGGCAATGCCCCAGCGTATCGGTGGCACCGGCCTTATATCCCGTTTTAGAACCTTCTTCGGCGACGGCTTCCTCGGAGAAAACGACCGCATCATCATAGCTGACCTGACCCGCTTCCACCGCGTCAAGCACCACGAGCAGCGTCATGAGCTTTGTCATACTGGCGGGATAGCGCAACCCGTCGGGATGGAATTCATAAATGAGTCTGCCGCTCTTGACTTCCATGATAACGGCGGCCGTCGCCGAGATATCCGGCGCCGTTTCCGCCGTGGGATCATAGGCATCCATCGCAGCGGTCACCGTTTCATAAGCCTTTTGACCGTATTCGGGAATGGTCCAAACCGGTTCAGCCGGTTTCGCGGCGGTTTCCGCCCGCAAAGCGGCGGGACAAAACAACATAGCGAAGCTGATCAGAAGAAAAAGAACAAATTGTAAACAATGGTTTTTTTCAGTCATGATCCTTTTCAAAATACTCCCATCTGTCTCCGTTAAAGATTTCGATTTCATCATTTGCTTCTTGCGGCGCCCCGTCTTCGATGATCACGCTCTTTTGCACGATCTCCGCGGCGGCGGCAAAATCACCGTTGCCGTAAAGCACGGCGAGGATATCACCACTTCTCACCCTGTCGCCGATATCTTTTTGCAGCACGACCCCGGCTGCGGGATCAATGGCGTCACCGAGCTTTTTCCGTCCGGCGCCCAATTCCATCGCGGCGATACCGATATTCAAGCCGTGGATAGCCGTAATATAGCCGTCCTTTTCGGCATATACGGGATATTCCGCGGCCGGATAGGAAACAGCCTCTTCAAAGTTGTCTTCATCAAAACAGCCGCCCTGAGCGCGCAGCCAATGATAAAAAGATTGCCGCGCCTTGCCATTCTCCAAAAGTTCCGCCGCGAGTTGTCTCCCGCGCTCAAGATCATCCGCTTTGCCGCCGAGCACAAAACCGGCAGCGATGAGAGCAAAGGCGTTTTCTTTCAAATCGCCTTCCGCTTCTCCTTTTAAGAAACGGTGCACCTCTTTGATTTCCAAGGCGTTGCCGACGGCACGACCCAAGGGCCGATCCATGGGGCTCAGCAGCGCTCCCATGCGGCGACCGTCGTTTTTTCCGATTTCTACCATGATTTCCGCCAATTTTTTCGCATTTTTTCGCGTTTTCATGAAGGATCCTTCCCCGTATTTTACATCGAGGACGATCGTCGAAGCGGCTGTGGCCAGCTTTTTTGACATAATACTGGCGGCGATCAGGGGCAAAGAATCCACGGTTTCCGTCACGTCTCTCAGCGCGTATAACTTCTTATCCGCAGGTACAAGGCTCTCGCTTTGCCCTGCTACAGCCACTCCAAAGCGACGAATATGTTCAAAAAAGGTGTCACGATCCAGTGACGTTTGATATCCGGGCACCGATTCCAATTTGTCAATGGTACCGCCGGTAAAGCCCAAACCGCGCCCGGACATTTTTGCCACGATCAGCCCGGAAGCCAGCCAAAAAGGCAAAACAATCAATGAAAGTTTATCGCCGATACCACCGGTACTGTGCTTGTCAATGGTATCGGGAAATTCCGATAAGTCCAGTGTATCCCCGCTGTCCCGCATGGCAATAGTCAGATCAAAGGTTTCTTCCCGATTCATTCCCTGAAACCAGACCGCCATAAGCAAAGCGGAAGTTTGATATTCGGGGATCGTACCGTCACTGACACCTTTGACAAAAAAGCGTATCTCTTCTGTGCTCAGCTCCTCGCCGAGTTTCTTTTTTTTGATCAAATCCGTTATTTTCATAGGACATTTTCTCCGGGAATCGCAAGATCTTCACCGGTCAAAGCATGATAGGCAGTAGCGCCGATATCCGCAAGAGTTCCGAGAACACCCAGGTCTCTGCCGCCGACATCGTCAGCGGCCATAAGTACGGGTACGTATTCCCGATTGTGATCGGTGCTGACCGTCGTCGGATCATTGCCGTGATCGGCGCAGATGATCAGCAGATCGTCATCGCTCATTTTAGCCATGATCTCCGCCAGCGCCGAATCAAAATCTTCCAGAGCTTTTGCGTAACCTTCAACGTCATTGCGGTGACCGTAAAGCATATCAAAATCAACGAGATTCACGAAAAAGAATCCTTCTTTTTCCGTATCCATCAGTTTTAACGTCGCCTCGATACAGGCGGGATTCCCTTTAACGGGAATACTATCCTTTAAACCTTGTCCGGCAAAAATATCACCGATTTTACCCACACCCCAAGTGGGAATCGCTTTTTCGGCCAGCGCCGTCAAATAATTGGCCCGCGGCGGCAAAAGTGAAAAGTCCTTCCGATATTGATTGCGCACAAAAGCATGGGGCTCCCCTTCAAAGGGGCGGGCAATGACACGGCCGACGCCCCAGGGACCGCCACAAAGCGATCTCGCAATCTCGCAGAGGCGGTAGAGTTCCTGATGGGAGCAGATTTTCTCATGACAGGCGATCTGCAAAACACTGTCAGCGGAAGTATAAACGATGGGACTGCCGGTCTTCAGATGCTCTTCCCCGTAATCTTCGAGCACTTTCGTGCCGGAATAGGGAAGATTGCAGAGGATCGGACGACCGAAAGCGGCTTCCAGTTTTTCAACGAGCTCTTTGGGAAAACCGTTTGGGAAAACGGGAAACCGTTCTTTTAAAAGGATCCCCATCATTTCCCAATGCCCGGCAGTGGTATCTTTACCGCAGGTAGTCAGCGGCGCTTTACCGAAAGCACCCGACGGCTTTTCTGTCGCCGGGACACCCTTGATGGGAATGATATTGCCCAAACCGAGCTTGGCACAGCAAGGCATATGAAGACCGCCGCAGGTTGAGGCAATATGCCCCAAAGTATTCCCGGGCTCTTCGTCATAATCACGCCAATCCTCGGTGGCCCCGCAACCGACACTGTCCAAAACGATATAAATAATTCTCTTTTTCATAGCCCTGATCAACTCCTGGGATGACAGCGTTTGAATTCTTCGCTGATGGTCTTTTGCAGCAATTGTGTATAGATCTGGGTTGTCGACAGATCAGCATGGCCCAAAATTTCCTGAACGGTGCGGAGATCGGCACCGTTTTCCAGCATATGAGCGGCAAGAGAATGACGCAGTGTATGAGGACTGAGATGGTCTCCGAGACCGGCCTGTTCCCCGTAGAATTTCATCATATTCCAAACACTCTGACGCGTCAGCGTTCCGCCGCGCCGGTTCAAAAAAAGTGAGGGACTTTTCTTATCTCCCAGATATACCGGCCGGCATTTTTCCAGATAAACTTTGATGGCGTCGATGGCATAACTGCCCAGCGGAACAATACGCTCCTTACCGCCTTTGCCGAAACATTTGGCATAACGGAATTCCATATGCAGATCGTCAACGTGGAGACCGGTCAGCTCCGAAACACGCATGCCCGTAGCGTATAGTGTTTCCAGAACGGCCCTGTCCCGAATTCCTTTCAGCGTTGAGGTATCAACGGCGTTGAGCAGCATTTCCGTCTCATTTTGCTGCAAAACACCGGGGAGATAGCGGGCAGGCTTGGGATTTTCCAGATTCGCGGTGGGATCCTTCTCGATCACACGATCGAGAAGGAGATACTTATAGAAAGTTCTCAATGCCGAAAGTTTACGCGCCAGACTCTTGGGAGACATCTGACGCGAACGACAATATGCAAAATAATCGATAATCTGCAGACGATCGACGTGACTCAAAAGAATCGATCCGTCCTTTTCCCTGAGCCACTGAAGGAAATCGACGAGATCATAACGATAGCTTTCGATGGTATTGGGCGATGAACCCTTTTCCACCAAAAGATAATCGAGAAAGCCTTCGATCTGTTTTTCCTTCACCTGCTCTTTCACAAGATAAACTCCCTTTTCACTTACTGAACTCATTAAGCCAATCCGCGGTATTTTCCGCATCGGCCGGAATTTCCACGCGAACGGGATCACCGAGATCTTCAAAATCCTCTTCCGTTTCAGCGGTAAGCAATCCGTAAAAGCGGGGAACACTCCAGCAAAGCGCCGCAATAACCAAAACGGCGATGAAAAAAGCAATAACCCGGCGGCGCAAACCGTCAATGCTGATGATCCACAAAACAGATCCCTCCTTTTCTATCCTCAGGATATGAAAAGAAGAGCGTCATCAGTACTGCTTTTGAATGATTTGCCGATAAAAAAGCGATCTCCGTCTCAACGGGGAACGGTAACGGAAATGATATAAGAACCGTCTTTATTGACAGCTTCGCTGAATTCGATCCTGCTGCCGTCATCGGCGTAATAAACCGCGTTATAACCGTCAGCGACAACGGCGCTGTCAATCATGGAATATTCAAAGTTCTTATCGAGATAATCACGATAGAGAGCATAGGCCGCATCGGCCGTTGCACCGTCACGGATCTTGTAGATATAGCAATAGTTATCTGCATTTTCCTTGAAATCATCGGGATTTTCCCCGGCGATTTCCGTAAAAGAACTGATCACAACGGAAGAATTCGTATAGGAAGGATCAATTTTCTCCTCACCGCAGGCGGCAAAAAGCATAATAAGCAAAAAAAGCAGGGGAATGATCAATAGTTTTTTCACGACGGTTCCTCCTTATTGCTGCGGCACGGCATTTTCCAGATAGACGGCGATACCGTCCAGGCCGAAGGTGAATTTCACGGTGCCGAGATACTTTTCATTGATGTGCATATTGCTCATATTGGTATCAAAATCATCGTTGAGACCAAAGCTGTCAACAGAAACATTTTCCAGTGTTTTATAGGCGGTCGTTTCATTGCCGCTGTCGTCGCTGACGGTTTCCTCAACGGTAAGATCACAAACTTTCTTTTCATTGATCGTATCCACACTGACGGCACGGGCAACGATCGAAGCGGTTTCTTCGCCGCCTTTGACGGAAATTATTTTATAGATCTGATTGGCATAGCTCTTTTCCTCACTCTTACTGCAAAGGAAATAACCGGAGGCGGTGCCGAAAATATTGGTTTTGAGAATATCCACATTATTATGGTTCCAGGCGGAAACATCGTACCTGCCTGAGCCGAAAAGATAATCGATGCCGGCCTGAACATCGCTGATGCGATATATGCCGAATACCACATTATTGGCGGTAACACCATAAGTTGTGGACAGCAGCGTCTTCTCTTCTTCGCTGATGTAAGTCCCCGTCATTTCACTGAGAGTCAGTTCAGCAACTTCATCGGCAAGACCATCCCAATATTTGGGATCGACACCGTTTTTGATTTCCTCTTCGCCGAGGGTCATCAGCTCATAGCGGTAAACCGAGGTGATTTCATAAAAATAGATCCTCGCTTCCATCTCACTGATATACGTTGCCGAAGTCGCGGTATCGGTATCTTTCGCTTTCGATGATGATCCGCAGGCAGTAAAAAGCAAAGCAAGAAGGATCACCAAACAGCACAGAGAAATTTTTTTCATAAAAGAATCCTCCGTATTCATATTCCTTCTTATTTTACATAATTTCCGCCGATATGTCAAAAAAAATACCTTTCTGTCATAAGGCCCTTTAAGAGCGGACAGATAAGGTATGAAAAAAACAAATCTGAATATGTGAAATAAATCAAGAATGATGCGCTGCGCAAAAAAGTAACCCGGAGACTCAGGCCAAACGGTTGGCCATTTTCAGTTTATCGGCGATCATGGCAATGAATTCACTGTTTGTCGGTTTACCCCTTTCCACATCGATGGTATAACCGAAAAATTTATTCATCAAATCAATATTCCCCCGATCCCATGCCAACTCAATACCGTGACGAATGGCTCTTTCCACGCGGCTCGGCGTCGTGTTGTATTTCTCGGCAATCATCGGATAAAGCTCCTTGGTCACAGCGCCCAAAAGATTGATATCCTCAATAACGAAAACAATGGCATCTCTCAGATATTGATAGCCTTTGATATGGGCAGGCACGCCCATTTGATGAAGGATACCGGTAACTTCCACCTCAAATCCGCCGACCGACGAAGGTATTTGCGGAGGCAGCGGTAAAGTATTGCCGGCGAGCTGATGGATACGCATGGAAAGAGTCTGCAAGTCATAGGGCTTGAGCAAAAAATAATCGATACCGAGACGCACGGCTTCCTGAGTCATGTTTTCCTGCCCCATTGCCGTGGAAATGATCACTTTGGGGCGATGTTCGGCTCCGTTGAGACGGCTTAAAACGCTTAACCCGTCCAAACGGGGAAGAATCAGATCGAGAATGAGGATATCCGGTTCTTTTTCTTCACAGATTTTCAGAGCGTCAACACCGTTATCGGTGACGCCGACGACGGTCATATCATCGTTGGCATCCAAAAACTGGACCAGGCTTTCACTGAAATTTTTGTTGTCGTCGGCAATGGTGATTGTAATTTTTTCCGTCATTTTTCTTCTCCTGTTTTAATTTTATGAAGAAATATCCCGGCCGAGAGAAAAACTCTCAAAAAATATTTCTTATAAGCAATAATTCTCTTTATTTTCACATATTCCTTCCACTTTTTTCCGACAATCTTCACCAAAAAAACCAATAAAATACATTTTAACTGGAATTATTAATATTTCTTTAAAGAAATATTTTTATTTGCCCCTCTGAAAATATTTTTTATTCCGACCCGCAACCGGCCGCTTCTCCTTCCCGCAGCATATATTGGATCAAACAACCGTATCCCTTTTGCGGCTCATTGACCATAACATAAGTTACGGCACCGATTAATTTTCCGTTTTGCAAAATGGGACTGCCGCTCATTCCCTGAATGATCCCGCCGGTGCGGCGCAAGAGTTTTTCATCAACAATCGTAAGAGAAAGCCCTTTGCCTTCTTCATCATCGGGATCGACCGCGGTAATCTCCACATCGAACCATTCCGGAGCCTCTCCCTCCAAAACGGTAATGATTTGAGCGGCTCCCTTTTTGATCTCCGCAGGCGACGCCGTTTTAATAAGAGGTAATTCCTCATTGATAAGAGGTTCTTTCAGCGTTCCGAAAACGCCGTAAACACCGATACTGTCAATGACACCGTCAAAAGCACCGGGATGAAAATATCCGATTTTCTCCCCTGTGGAACCTTCGCCGGCGCTGCGGATACCGCTGATGGACGCAGGCAGGATACGACCGGAGACTCCTCCTTCATCCTCTTCGGCCTCCTTCACGCCGTGACCCAATGCACCGAAGCGGCCCGTAGCAGGATCATAATAAGTCATCGTACCCACTCCGCCGGTATTGTCACGGACATATAAACCGATCCGATAACGTCCCGTCTCTTTACAGAGACAGGTCTTAACCGTCTTAATTTGATGTTCTCCCCCGCGCAGGATTTCCAAAGTCAATGTGCCGTCGCTGCCGCAGCGATCCATCAGCTTCATCGCGTCTTCATCACCGCTGACCTCATTCCCTTCCACCGAAGTGATACAATCGCCCAGCAGGATACCGGCATCTTTCCCGGGATAAACAGCCCTGCCCTTTTCATCGGTGACAGCCGAATACCCGACGACAATAACTCCGCAGGTATTCATGATCAGTCCCACGGATTGACCGCCGGGAACAACTTCCTTTTCTTCATAAACGGAAACAGCGACATCTTTCAGAGGCACCACTCCGAAAAGACGGGAGCGGAGAGAATATTCCCCGGCTGTTTCAAAAATATAGTTTTTTGCTTTACCGACATCACTGCCACCGTTGTCCACAACATCGCAGTCGATGAAAACAGAAAAAAAATCGGGCAGTTCCACGCCGCTGCCCGCGGCGACAAAAGCATGACGATCCGAAACCGCATAATGCCCGCAAAAAAGTAAAGAACAAATCATAACAGCGCAAATCAACAGCCGTCTTGTTTTTTTCAGCATTCTTTTTACCTCCGACAAGATATGCACTTTTATTTTGCGCGGTTCTGTTATCACTACGCAGGAAAAAGACGGAAGAAACAATGAAAAAAGATCAGACCGGCCAATGTTTTGTCATGAAGCGAAAAACTGTTAAAATATATGTTGTTTTTTTTTCGCATCTTGTTTTTCCAAAAGATCAAGAGTATAATAAAAGATGGATTTTTTTAAAAAATTATTTATATTAGGAGATGTACGTCATGACCATTGAAATCGAAAGAAGCAAGAACCTGAAAGCCAAGCCCGATCCTTCCTCTCTGGGTTTCGGCCGCATTTTTACCGATCACATGCTCGTTATGGAACATGATGAAGACGGCTGGCATGATGCCAAGATCGTCCCTTACGGACCCTTCGCCATGCAACCCTCCTCTATGGTAATCCACTACGGCCAATCCGTCTTTGAAGGAATGAAGGCCTACCGTACGCCCGCCGGAAAGATCAATCTTTTCCGCCCCGAAGAAAACTTCAAGCGCATCAATCTTTCCTGTGAACGTCTCTGCATTCCCAAGGTGGATGAAAAATACCTTCTGGAAACATTGCTGGAATTAATCAGATTGGAAAAAGACTGGGTACCCGATGCCCCCGACACTTCTCTCTACATCCGCCCCTTCATCTTTGCCAATGATCCTTTTATCGGGGTAAAAGCTTCCACCAAATATATCTACTGCGTCATCCTCTCGCCCGTCGGCGCTTATTATGCCGAAGGCCTCAAGCCCGTTAAAATCTACGTTGAAGATGAATACGTCCGCGCTGTCAAAGGCGGCATGGGCTTCACCAA
>CACXDX010000016.1 GCA_902766525.1 uncultured Bacillota bacterium
CTGCTCTTTCAGGAAAGCCAGCGTTTCGCTCTGGCTTTGGGGCAGTTCCCCTTCGCCGTCGACGATGTCGTAGGCGAAAACGGCGAGACGGCGGGAAGCGGCCACCTTGGGATCGAGCTGGCGCAGGGAACCGGCGGCGGCGTTGCGGGGATTGGCAAAGAGGCTTTCGCCGGCCTCCTGCCGTTGCTCATTCAGGCGGGCGAAATCCTTCTTGGCCAGAAAGGCCTCGCCGCGCACGAGCAGCCGTCCCCGATGGGGGATGCTCAAAGGCACGCTGCGCACGGTGCGCAGATTGGCTGTGATGTCCTCGCCGATCCTGCCGTCACCTCTGGTGGCGCCTTGCAGAAAGACGCCGTTTTCATAGAGGAGGGCCACGGTGAGGCCGTCGATCTTCCATTCCACGACGAAGACGGGATCTTCCACGCCCTCTTTTTTGAGGCGCTGTTCAAAATCGCCGAGTTCCCCGGCGGAGAAGGTATTGGCCAGGGAAAGCAGGGGGCGGGGATGTTCCACCGTCTGAAAGCCCTCCGCGGGGCGGCCGCCCACCCGCAGCGTGGGGCTGTCGGGGCGGCGCAGTTCGGGATGGTCGGCTTCGATCGCTTCCAGTTCCTTCATGGCGCGGTCGTACTCACCGTCGCTGACGAGGGGGCGATCCTCCTCGTAGTAGGCACGGTTCCAGAGATCCAGTTTTTCGCGCAGCGCGGCGGCGCGCAGACTCAGTTCATCCTGCATTCAGATCTTCTCCAGTTTCGCGTAGGCGAGTAAAAATTCTTTGATTCCCCGGTCGGGAAAGGCCACCTTGACCTTTTCGCCTTCAGCGTCGGCGAAGACGACGACGCCCTCGCCGAATTTGCGGTGGCGCACCTTATCGCCGGGCTGTACTTTTTCGTAATCATCGTCGGCGTAGACGGCGGCGGGTTTTTCCGCCGCCGGTTTTTTGGCGGCGAGACCGATGGACATTTCCCCCAAAAAGCGGGAGGGCTTGTTGTAGGAGGTGCGTCCCCAAAGGGTGCGGCGGTAGGCCCGCAAGATCTTCAGGACCTCCTTGGCCCGGGTGATGCCGACGTAGCAGAGGCGGCGTTCCTCCTCGATCTCGGCTTCGCCGCCGTCGAGAAGGGAGCGGATATGGGGAAAGACCGTCTCCTCCATGCCGACGAGGAAGACGACGGGAAATTCCAGCCCCTTGGCCATGTGGATCGTCATCAGGGTGACGTAGTCATCGTCTTCCGTCAGCTCGTCGAGATCGGAGCTGAGGGAGATCGAGGCCAGAAAATCGGCGAGGCTGCCGGCGCTCTCCGCGCTGTCGAAGGCGGCGCTCTTATCGTAATCCGAAGTCACCGTCAGGAATTCCTCCATGTTTTCGAGACGGGACATATTTTCGATGTTGTTTTCCTTTTCCAAAGCCCGTTTATAGCCGCTGACCTCCCAGACCTCTTTGGTGAGGCGGGTGAGGCCGTGATGATCGGCGTAATCGCGCAGATGATCGATGACGGCGACGAACTTCTTCAGATTGTTTTTGGCCGCGGCTTTGAGATCGCTGCCGTCGAGGTCCTCTTTGAGCAGGGACCAGATCGAGCAGCCCCTTTCGGCGGCGATATCCTCCAGCCGTTCCACGGTGGTATTGCCGATGCCGCGGCGGGGTTCGTTGATGATCCTGACCAGACTGACGTTGTCGTCGGGATTCATCACCGTTCTGAGATAAGCCAGCGTGTCCTTGATCTCCTTGCGGTCGTAATATTTGAGGCCGCCGTAGACCTTATAGGGCACGTTCAGAAAGCGCAGTTTTTCTTCGAGGACGCGGCTTTGGGCGTGGGTGCGGTAAAAGACGGCCATATCCCTTAAGCGGTAGCGTCCCAAAAGCTGTTTGCAGCTTTCGGCGACGTAGAGGGCCTCGTCCTTCTCATCGGAGACGAGGGCGGCCTCAACGTTGTGCTCACCGAGCTTGTCGGTGAAGAGCTCCTTATCGGGGCGGTTGCCGTTGTGGCGGATCAGGGCGTTGGCCACGCTCAGGATCTGCTTGGTGGAGCGGTAATTGCGCTCCAGACGGTAGACCTCGGCGGTGGGATAGTCCTCCTGAAAATTGAGGATGTTGCGGATCTGCGCGCCGCGGAAGGCGTAGATGCTCTGATCCGGATCGCCGACGACGAAGAGATTGCCCTTCTCTCCGGCCAGCAGCCGCAAAAAGCGGTACTGCACCTCGTTGGTGTCCTGATACTCGTCGACGAGGATATAGGGAAAGCGCTCCTTGTAATCGCTTAAGATTGCGGGGCACTCTTGAAAGAGGCGCACGGCCTCAAGGAGCAGATCGTCGAAGTCCAGGGCGCGGTTTTCTTTCTTCCGCTCCTCATAGCGGCGGTAGATCACGGCGGCCAGTTCCTCCTCGTCGCTGAAGGCCGAGGAGGCGTAGTCGTCGGGATCGATCATCTCATTTTTGGCGTCGGAGATCATCTTCAGCGCCGCGGCGGGGGAGAGGGCGTCCTCGGCGCCTTCCTGCTTTAAGAGGGATTTCACGAGAGAACGCTGGTCGGCGTCGTCGTAGATGACGAAATTCGGCTCAATGCCGATGGCCTCCCCTTCCATGCGCAGAAGTCTCAGACAGATGCGGTGGAAGGTCCCCACCCAGAGGCCGTAGACGTCTTCATCGAGGAGCTCGCCGAGGCGGCTTGCCATTTCCTTCGCCGCCTTGTTGGTAAAGGTCAGCGCCATGATCTCCCGGGGGGAGACCTCCATGGCGTCGATGAGATAGGCGATGCGATGGGTCAGCACCCGGGTTTTGCCGGATCCGGCGCCGGCGATGACCAGCACGGGACCGCCGCCGCAGGTCACGGCCGCGTATTGCTGTTGATTCAATCCATCGAGATAGCCCATAAAATTCCTCTTACTCTCTGTTTTTCTTTATTTCAAATGACGAAAGGCCTTTCGGCCGATGTCGTGACGGTAGTGACATTCTTTAAAATCGATGGTTTCCACCCGGGCGTAGGCCTTATCGATGGCCGCTTTCAGCTCGGGGGCAATGGCGGTCACGCCCAGAACGCGGCCGCCGTTGCTGACGAAGGAGCCGTCGGCCAGCTTGGTACCGGCGTGGAAGACGAAGGTATCTTCGAGCTCCTGATCGAGACCGGAGATCACGTCCCCCTTCACCGGAGAAGCGGGATAACCCTTGGCGCTGATCACAACGCAGACGGCATACCCGTCCTTCCAGCGGATCTCCTGCTCACTCAGGGTGCCTTCGTTGATCGCGCGGACGATATCGAGGATATCGCTGTCGAGGAGGGGCAGCACGGCCTGGGTCTCGGGATCGCCGAAGCGGGCGTTGAATTCCAGCACCTTGACGTCGTCGCCGTCGACCATGAGGCCGGCGTAGAGCACGCCGCGGTAGGGTCTGCCTTCCTCCTTCATGGCTCTGACCATGGGCTTCAAAACCTGTTCCATGGCCTTTTCGATGATTTCCGGGGAGCCGACGGGAGCCGGGGCGTAAGCGCCCATGCCGCCGGTGTTGGGACCCATATCGTCGTCGTCGATGCGCTTATGATCCTGAGAGGGCAGCATCGGCACGACGGTCTCCCCGTCGGTGAAGGCCAGAAGACTCAGCTCTTCCCCTTTTAAAAATTCTTCGATGACGACGCGGCTGCCGCTGTCGCCGAAGACCTTATCCTCCATCATGCTCTTCACCGCCGCGGCGGCTTCCCCTTCGTCGGCGGCGATGATCACGCCTTTGCCGGCGGCGAGGCCGTCGGCTTTGACGACGGTGGGATAGGACACGGTCTGCAGATAGGCCAGGGCCGCTTTCATGTCGTCGAAGACTTCATAGGCGGCGGTGGGGATATCATATTTCTTCATCATGTGCTTGCAGAAGGCCTTGGAGCCCTCGAGCTCGGCGGCGTCCTTCTGAGGTCCCAGCACCATGACGTTTTCCTTCAAAAGCAGATCGGCGAGGCCGTTTAAGAGGGGCACTTCCGGGCCGATGAAGACCATGTCGATGCCCTTCTCTCTGACGAAGGCGAGGATACCCTCATTGTCGGTGACGGCGATGCCGGTCTTTTCGGCGATATCGCTCATGCCGTCGCTGCCGGGAGCGGCGTAGACCGCGGTCAGCTGCTTGCTTTCTTTGATCTTGGCGGCGATGGCGTGTTCCCTGCCGCCGGAACCGATGATTAAAACTTTCATTTTTCGTTCTCCCTTACTCACAGAGCGCTTTGACGACGGCGGGATAGAGCTTGTGTTCCTGCTCCAGGATACGGGCGGAAAGGGTCTCCTCGGTGTCGTCGTCTTTGACTTCCACGGCCCGCTGGGCGATGATCCTGCCGGTATCCATGCCTTCGTCGACGTAGTGAACGGTGCAGCCGGCGATCTTCACGCCGTATTCCAGAGCCTGACGCTGACCGTGGAGCCCCTTGAAGGAGGGCAGCAGCGCCGGGTGGATGTTGATGATCCTGCCGGCAAAGGCTTCCACAAAAGCTTTGGGCACGATGCGCATATAGCCGGCCAGGAGGATGTAATCGGGTTCGTAAGTCTTCACGGTGCCGAGGAGCCAATCGTTGTACTCCGGCGCTTTGCCGTTGCCGAAGATGGCCTCGATCTCGTTTTCTCTGGCGATATCGAGGGCTTTGGCGTCGTGGTGGTCGGAGATCACGGCGACGATCTCGCCGTTGATGTTGCCGGCCTTGATCTCATCTAAAATGGCCTTGAAATTGGAGCCGCGGCCGCTGGCCAAAACGACGAGGCGTTTCATATGTTCACCCCCATGATCTCGGTTTTCCCCTCACCCTGTTCCAGGTAGCCCACGCGCAAGAAGCGGGTGTCTTCGATCTCGATGCGGTCGGCGGTCTCCTCGTCGCAGATGACGATGAAGCCGAGGCCCATGTTGAAGACGCGGTGCATCTCGAGGGGATCGATCCTGCCCAGCTGCTGCAGGTAGGAGAAGACCGGCGGAACGGGCCAGGCCACGTCGATGACGGCGTTGAGCCACGGGTTGATGCAGCGGGGAATATTCTCGATGAGACCGCCGCCGGTGATATGGCTCATGGCTTTGATCTCATACTTTTTGAGCAGAGGCAAAATGTCCTTCACGTAGATCCTCGTCGGCGTCAGCAGCTCTTCGCCGAGGCTGCGGCCGAGTTCGGGAACGTAGCTGTCCACGTTGAGGCCGGCCACGTCGAAGACGAGCTTGCGCACGAGGGAGAAGCCGTTGGAATGGACGCCGGTGGAGGGCAGCGCCAGCATGACGTCGCCGACGGCGGTCTTTTTCCCGTCCACGATCTTCTTTTTGTCGACGATGCCCACGGCGAAGCCGGCGATATCGTATTCGTCCTCACCGTAAAAATCGGGCATTTCCGCGGTCTCGCCGCCGATCAGCGCCGCTTGACTTTGGCGGCAGCCCTCGGCGACGCCGGAAACGATGGCGGCGATCTTCTCCGGCTCCAGCTTGCCGCAGGCCAGATAGTCGAGGAAAAAGAGGGGCGACGCGCCCTGAACGAGGATGTCGTTGACGCACATGGCCACGGCGTCGATGCCGATGGTGTCGTGCTTGTCCATATCCATGGCGATCTTCAATTTGGTGCCGACGCCGTCGGTGCCGGAGACGAGGACCGGCGCTTCCATGCCGGCGATATCCGGCTGAAAGAGGCCGCCGAAGCCGCCGATGTCGGTGAGCACGCCGTCGTTGAAGGTGGATTTCACGTGATCCTTCATGAGGCGGACGGCTTCGTTGCCCTTGTCGATATCGACGCCGGCGTCTTTATAACTGATTCCCATAGCGATATCCTTCTTTCCGCCCTTCCCTTATTCGGAGAGGCGCTTCAAAATTTCTTTATAGGCGTCTTCCACGTTGCCGAGGTCGCGGCGGAAGCGGTCCTTATCGAGTTTTTCATTGGTTTCGGTATCCCAGAAGCGGCAGGTATCCGGGGAGATCTCGTCGGAGAGCATGATCTCGCCGTTGTTGTCCACGCCGTATTCGAGCTTGAAGTCGATGATCTTGATGTTGCGCTTTAAGAGGTATTCCCTTAAGATCTCATTGACCTTGAAGGAGGTATCTGCGGTGAATTTCACCTGTTCTTCCGTGGCCCAGCCCATGGCCGCGATGTGGTAATTGTTGATCATGGGATCGCCCAGCTCATCGCATTTGTAGCAATATTCGAGGACGGTCTTTTTGAGCTCCGTGCCTTCCTCGAGGCCCAAACGTTTGGCCAGGGAGCCGGCGGCGACGTTGCGGACGATGACTTCCAGAGGCAGGATCTTGTTTTTGCGCACGAGCTGTTCGGTGTCGGAGATCTTTTCGATGAAATGATTCTTCACGCCTTTTTCCGCCAGCATCGTAAAAAAGATCGAGGAAATTTCGTTGTTCAGGTGACCTTTGCCGATGATGGTGCCCTTCTTCTTGCCGTCAAAGGCGGTGGCGTCGTCCTTATATTCGAGCCAGAGCACATCGGGATCGTCGGTCAGAAACATTTTTTTGGCTTTGCCTTCGTAGAGCATTTCTTTTTTTTCAACGTTCATGGTTTTTTCCTCCTCTTATTCCAAACCGGTGCGTTTGAAGATGTAGTCGATGTTTTTCAGATGGTAATCGTAATCGAAGAGGTCTTCGATCTCTTCCTTGGTGAGATAGCGGGCGATGTCCTCATCCTCGGTGACGAGATATTCAAAGTCGGTCTTCGTCTGCCAGGCGTAGAGGGCGTTGCGCTGGACCCATTCGTAGGCCTTTTCCCGGCTCATGCCCTTGTCGATGAGCTTGAGCATGACCCGCTGGGAGAAGACGAGACCCAGGGTGCGTTCGAGATTGGCGCGCATGTTGTCCTCGTGGACGACGAGGTTCTTGTAGATGCGGATCATCAGGTGCAGCATATAGTCGAGGAGCAGACAGGAATCGGGGATGATGATGCGTTCCACCGAAGAATGGGTGATGTCCCGTTCATGCCAGAGGGCCACGTTTTCCATGGCGGCTTCGGCGTTGCCCCGGAGGACTCTGGAGAGACCGGCCACGCGTTCGGCGGTGATGGGATTCTTCTTGTGGGGCATGGCCGAGGAGCCCTTCTGGCCCTTGGCGAAGGATTCCTCCACTTCCAGAATGTCGGTGCGCTGGAGATTGCGGATCTCGGTGGCCATCTTTTCCAGGCTGCTGCCGATCACGGCGATGGTGGTGAGAAATTCGGCGTGGCGGTCGCGCTGGATGACCTGGGTGGAGACGGGCTCCGATTTGAGGCCCAGTCTGAGACAGACGTTTTCCTCCACTCTCGGGTCGATGTTGGCGAAGGTGCCGACGGCGCCGGAGATCATACCCACGGACACGGCCTCTTTGGCCTTTTCCATGCGCTCGATGGAGCGGTCCGTTTCCATGGTAAAGAGGGCCATCTTGAGGCCGAAGGTGACGGGCTCGGCGTGGATGCCGTGGGTGCGCCCGGTCATCAGGGTGTACTTATGCTTTTTGGCGAGGTCGGCGAGGATGGCGCGGAATTCCCTCAGCTTGGTCAGGAGGATATCGGCGCTTTCCTTCATCTGCAGGCCGAGGGCGGTATCGAGCACATCCGAGGAGGTCATACCCATATGCAGGTATTTGGAATCCTCTCCGATGTTCTCGCCGACGGCGGTCAGAAAGGCGATGACGTCGTGTTTGACGACGTCCTCGATCTCATTGATGCGCTCGACGTTGAAATCGGCTTTGGCGCGGATGTTTTTGGCGGCTTCCTCGGGAATGTAGCCCAGCTCGGCCATGGCTTCGGAAGCGCAGATCTCCACTTCCATCATCTGTCTGAAACGATTTTCATGATCCCAGATGGCCTGCATCTGGGGGAGGCTGTAACGTGCGATCATTTTCCCTGCTCCTTACTTTTTTTGTTCTAAATAGGCAGCCGCTCCCAAAGAAGCCAGTTTTTCGTCTTTGGCTTTGACCGTATCGGCCATTTTGCGGCGGTAGGCGATGAGTTTTTCCCTGATCGTTTCATCCCGCAGCGAGAGGATCTGCGCCGCGAGGATGCCGGCGTTTTTGGCGCCGCCCACGGAAACGGTGGCCACGGGGATGCCCGGCGGCATCTGCACCGTGGAAAGGAGGGAATCGAGACCGCCCATAAAGGCGGTGGCGATGGGCACGCCGATCACCGGCAGCGTCGTCGCCGAAGCCACGACGCCGGCGAGATGCGCCGCGCCGCCGGCGGCGGCGATGAAGACCCCGGCCCCTTCCCTTTCACCCTCGGCGACGACGGCGTGGGTGCGGTCGGGGGTGCGGTGGGCCGAAGAGACGTGCAGATCGTAGTCGACGCCGAGCTCGTCTAAGATGTCGGCGGCGGCCTTCATCTGGGGCAGATCGGAGTCGCTGCCCATGATGATGATAACTTTTGCCATAATGATAAACCTTCTCTCTCCTGAAATCTGTAAGTAAAAAATATAAAAAATCAAATATGATTGCCGGAAAAAGCGGCGGCGGAAAAGCAAACTTCCGCCCCAATATAATTTTCCTATTTTAACACTGTTATTTTATCAAAAAGCCGCTCTTTCGTCAAGCTGTCCGCAGGCTTCGGGTAAAAGAAAAACCCCTGCTGAAAGTAGTTTTGCGGGGGAATGCGGCGAGATATTTTTTTTGAAAAAGCATTTGCCGCGAAGAGGGCGCCGGGGGCTTTTCGCGGGGCGAAAAATGCCGTCCCTTTCAGCGGTATTTTTCGTACTGCGGCGGCAGCTCCCCGACGAAAGCGCCGATCTCCTCAACGCGGCGGCGGGGACAGATCAGAAGCACGCCCCGATCCTCGATGACGACGAGATCCTTCACGCCGATCACGGCGGTGAGCAGGTTGTCGCTGATCACCACGGAATCACGCACCTGCTTCAGGAGCGTCTCGCCCCGGCGGATGTTGCCCTTTTCGTCGGCGGGCAGCAGCGCGGCGAGGCGCTGATAGCTGCCGACGTCGTCCCAGTCGAAAGCGGCCTCCACGAGGAAGACCCGCTTTTCCTTTTCCAGCACGGCGCTGTCGAAGGAGAGCGGCGCGAGCCCGGCGTAGGCTTCGGCGAGATCATCGTCGCTCTCCTCGCTCCCGCTCAAAAGAGCGGCGGCCGTCCGCGGCAGCCAATAGGCGATCTCCTTTAAGAGCACCGAGACGGGCGCGACGACGATACCGCTGTTCCAGCTGTAGGTGCCCTTCTTCAGATAGCGTCGGGCCTTTTCCCGGTGGGGCTTCTCCACAAAGCGCCTGACGCGGTAATAATCGAAACCGGCGAGAGATTCCTTTCTGCCCCGCTCGGCGTAGCCGTAGCCCACGGCGGGAAAGCGGGGCTCGATGCCGATGACGGTCAGCGCCCGCTCGCGGCGGCAGACGGCGGCGGCGCGTTTCACCGTTTCAACAAAGCCTTCATCGTCGCCGATCTGATGATCGGCGGGCAGCACCGCGACGACGGCCTCTTCATCCTCGGCGGCGATGACGCGGCAGCCGCGGAGGATGGCGGCGGCGGTATTCTTCGCTTCGGGCTCGGCGATGAAGCGGAAGCCGGCCTCTCCCTCTGTTGCCAAAGCGGCGTCGATCTCATCCTTGAGGAACGAGGCGGCGACAACGGCGGGAACGGCGTTTACGGCCACGGCCTTTGCCCTCCGAAAGCAGCGGTACAGAAGCGTATCGCCGTGATCGAGGCGCAGCAGCTGTTTGGGGCGGGCCTCCCGGCTCAGAGGCCAAAAGCGGCTGCCCCTGCCGCCGGCGATGATCAGCGGCACGAGCCTTTCCTTTTGATCGCTCGCCGCGATCTCCGCGATCTCTTTGTTCTTTTCGCTCTCTTTGAGCTCATTGCTGTCTTTGACCTCTTCGGTCCTTTCCGTCTTTTCGGGGCTCATAACAAAAACCTCCTCTTTTCATTCTATCGAAAAGAGGAGGTTTTATGAATATCCTGCGTTAAAGCGGTCATCCTATGCTTCAGCGGAATTTACCGTCCACAAAGCTGCGGCTGAAATCCATGTTGCTGATCATGTGGCGGTTGCCTTGGCGGATCGCCGCGTTGCTGCGGGAGATCAGCGTCAGCGCCGTTTCACGGGCGTTTGCCATGATCTCAACGACGCTGAGATCGTAATCGCGGCCGTCGCCGTGGTGATGCCAGGACTGCTTTCTCAGGTTGAGGCAGTCGTCGGCGGTAGGAGAAGCATCGGCGAAGAGGGTCTTCAGATCGGCGAGACGGCTGAGGAAAGCGTCGTCCAAGGCGGCGTAGCCCTTCACGAAACCGTCGGGACGGTAGATCATATCGGTACGGAAGTGATCCTCGATGAAGCATTCCTCGATGTCGCCGCTTCGAACCTTCAATTCATAGACGCCCCAGAGCACGCGGCTGTAGAGCGCGGCCACCGTGCGGCGCAGCGCCCTGTCGGTCTTATAGCAGTCTTCGACCGGACCGTTCACGCTGTCGAGATGGGCCGAGAGCTCATGATCGATGCCGTCTTCGATGTACCAGTGGGCGCTGACCGGGATCAGGGAGGACTGCGGCGATTCCTCCAGCACCTTCTGTTTGGCGAAAACGTAGGGATGGAGGGCGCTGTCCAGCGCGTAGTGACAGCAGAAACCGCTGTAATAGGCCATCAGCGTATCGAAATCAAGACATTTGCGGTGGTTGAGCAGGTCCTGCGCGAGAAACGTAAAGAGACTGTTGGTCTTTTCGCCGTGGATCAGCCTGCCGTAAAGGGGCAGGGAGCTGTATTCGTTGACGTGCCGGTGGGTGTAGAGCAGATCGGCGCCCTGGAGCCCCCAGCAGAAGGCGGCCCGATTCAGGGCGATGAGGCGGCGGCTCTCGGCGGAGACGCCTTTTAAAACCTGCTGACCGAAAATATGATGCGTGGTAAAATGAGACATAACGATTCTCCCTTTCCTGCTGTGGGCGGGCAAGCGGCGAAGCGCTTCCCCTCCGAAAAAAATTATAACACAAAGCGCAAAGAAAAGATAGACTATTTTTTCATTTGCGTGTATAATAAAAAAAGAGAAGTACGATCCGTCAGCGGATAGAAAGGAAAAAGCCATGAGAGAACGCTTCGAAAAATACATTCCCAAAGAATATTTCGCCATCGCCCTGCTGATTTTCGGCGGCATTCTCTTTTATTTTCTGCTGAGCCATTTGGAGCAGGTCTTTTCCTGGATCGGCTGGTTCCTCGGCATCTTCAAGCCCTTTTTCTGGGCGATCATCATCGCCTATTTCATCAATTTCATCGTCGGCTTTTTCGAGCGCCGTGTCTTCTTTAAAGTCAAAAAGGCCAAACACCGCCGGATCTTCGCCATGATCTGCGCCTACATTCTGGCGCTGATCATCATCGTGCTGGTCATCGCCATCATCGTGCCGCAGACGATCAGCAGCTTCTTCGCGCTGATCGACAACACGCCGACCTACATCAACAATTTCGTGACCTTCGTCAGCGGCTATGCCGCCACCCACAGCTGGGCCATGAACATCAGCGACTGGATGACGCCGCGGCTCATGGAGATCCAGGACACGATCCCCACCTTCGTCACCGACAAGGTGCTGCCCTACACCGTCGATTTCACCACGGCGGCGGCGGGCTGGATCATCAATCTGCTCATCGCCATCATCGCCTCGGTCTATATGATCTTCTCCAAGGAACGGTTTTTCGCTCAGATCAAAAAGGCGCTCTACGCTCACCTTTCCGTCGAGCGGGTCGACCGCATGATCGAGCTTTCCGGCCTTACCAACGAGACCTTCAGCAACTTTATTTCGGGCAAGTGCATCGACTCGCTGATCATCGGTATCCTCTCCTTCATTTGCCTGTCCTTCTTCAATTTCCCCTATGCGCTGCTGATCTCGGTGATCATCGGCATCACCAATATCATCCCCTTCTTCGGGCCGATCATCGGGGCGGTGCCCTCGATCATCATCATCGCCATCGTCGATCCCGGCAAAGCCCTCTGGTTTTTGCTCTTCATCCTCATCCTCCAGCAGGTGGACGGCAACATCATCGGCCCCAAGATCCTCGGCTATTCCATCGGCCTCTCGGCGATCTGGATCATCTTCGCCATCGTCGTCGGCAACGAATTGATCGGCTTCATCGGCATGGTCATCGGCGTGCCGGTCTTCGCCATCTGCTATATGCTCTTCAAGGAATGGAGCGAGCGCAAGCTCAAAGAAAAGGGGCTCTCCACCAAAACCGAGGATTACGCCGGCGACAAGAACAAGCTGCGCTTTTAAACGGCGCGTTTCAAAAAGTTTTCAAAAGGTCTTCCTTTGGGAAGGCCTTTTTTCTTTGCC
>CACXDX010000017.1 GCA_902766525.1 uncultured Bacillota bacterium
CGCAGAATACCTCCGAGCTGATGATTGCGTTCGATGATGAGGATATCTTCTATACCTTGTTCCCGGCTTTTAATCGCCGCGGCCAATCCGGCGGGACCACCGCCGATAATAACAAGATCTTTATGAATCGTCTGAATTTCTCTTTTCTTCATCATAACCCTCCTTTACGGGGATATCTTCACATGAATTAAAGACGGTAAGAAAGGATTTCAGAACCCGGTCCCTTTTTGGTTACCTGTTCCATCGGAATGCCCAGCTCTTTACTGAGTAATTCCGTAACAAGCGGCAGACAAAAACCGCCCTGACAGCGCCCCATACCGCTTCTCGTACGCCGCTTGACACCGTCGCAGTCAAGTGCACCCGGATTGCGGCGAATCGCATCACGGATCTCTCCTTCGCTGATTTCTTCGCAACGGCAAACAATTCTGCCGTAAGCCGGATCATGAGCGATCAACGACGCCCGATCGTCATCACACATTTCTCTCAAACAGGGGATGGGACTGCGATAGGGATTGTAATCATGGCGTTTATGAGTCAGAACACCCATTTGTTGGAGCATGGATTCAACATAGGCGGCGATGGCCGGAGACGAAGCCAGGCCGGGGGATTCGATCGCCGCAGCATGAATCAGGCGGGGATGGTTCTGAGATTGGCAAATGATGAAGTCCCCGCTGCTGCCGACGGCGCGAAGACCGGTGAAGGCCGTTATGATCCCGCCGGAAGGCAGATCGGGCACGCTTTTCGCGGCATCCCGCAAAACCTTATTCAAACCCGGAGCCGTTGTTTTTTTATCTTCTTTATCTTCGATATCCTCGGCGGTAGGACCGATCATCAAATTACCGTGGGTCGTCGGCGTGACGAGGATCCCTTTTCCCATAGCGGTCGGAGCCTGGAAAACCGTGGCGTTGACCACATCACCGATACTCGTATCAAACAGAAAATATTCGCCGCGGCGGGGATGAATGGAGAAAAAATCGTCGCCGACGAAAGAGGCAATCGCATCGGCATACAGGCCGGCAGCATTGACCACAAGGGACGCTTCCACCGACTCACGGGGAGAAACGATCTCAAAATGAGTGCTGCGGTCATACAGACCGGTGACTTGAAAATCACGCTTTAATTCCACTCCGTTATCCATGGCATTGCCGATGGCGGCAATGGTCAGGGAATACGGACAAACGATCCCGGCATCGGGAGCGTACAGCGCACCGACGGCATTGGGGGAAATATTCGGTTCCAAAGATCGCAGCCGGCTTTGGCCGAGCACATGCAGATTTTCCACGCCGTTGATGATCCCGCGTTTATACAATTCCTGCACGGACGCCATTTCCTCTTCACAGAAAGCCACAACCAGCGAACCGTTTTTACGATAGGGAACACCGAGCTCCGAAGCGACTTTCGGCATCATTTTACAGCCCAAAACATTCATTTGCGCTTTTAATGTACCGGGTTTCGCGTCATAGCCGGCATGCACAATCCCGCTGTTCGCTTTGGAGCTGCCCATGGCAACATCATTTTCTTTTTCCAAAACGATAACGGAAAGATTGTATTTCGCCAATTCTCTGGCGATCATCGAGCCGGTAATTCCGGCGCCGATGATGGCAATATCATACAACATCTGATTCAGCTCTCCTTTCAAAAACGCAAGAGAAAGAGATTCCCTCCGCTCGAATCAATGGTCTATGTATGGCATCATATTTATACATATTAAATTATACCTTACACAGCGGAAATGTCAATAGTTTATAAAAAAGAACTGTTTGACACCGCATGTCAAACAGTTCTGACTTCATCTCTGTTTTCTCTTTATGATTATTCTTCCGTATCCGTCGCGGTTTCACCGCCTTCGGCAAGACGGGTATAGTCCTTGCTGACGTAGCCTTCGGTACCGTCCTCAAGCCGGACTTTATAAAATCCGTCCTCTTCTCCGAGATACTGAGCGGTTTCACCTTGATTCAGCGAACCGAGTTTTTCCGAATCGGTGCTGGCTTCCGCCCGCAGGTTAACAAATTTATTGACAACTTCTACCATGGCGGAATCGGGATCGTAATCCGTGGTCTCGATATCCTTGGCCGCCACATAACCTTCCACGCCGTCCAACGTCTTGACATGGGACCATTTTTCACCCTGCTCGATCAGTTCCAAAACGGTTCCGTATTCAACAGTGGCGACAATTTCTTCCGTATCGGATTCACCGGCATAAATATCGAGAACGTTGACGGTAGGTGTCACATAGGAAACCGTCTCTTTCTCTTCCGTCGCGGCGGATTTTGCTTCGCTTTCCTTCAGCGGCGTATAACCTTCGGCAAGTGTGAACAGATTGGCATGCGCGTATCCGTACACGCCTTCAATGATCTCCAGCCTCAGCCAAATCTCACCCTCTTTAACACAGGTAGCGGTTTCTCCGGGACTCAGAGAATAAATCACCGCCGAAGAGGGATTGGGCTTTTCGTAAACGTTGGCGGTATTTTCCCCGACGGTAACGACCTGCCCTTCAAGGGTGCTGTCCTTCACCGATGAATCGCCGGTTCGAATAAAATCAAACAGACCCGAAACACCGCCGTTCTGCGCAATCATACCGATAAAGAAACCAATAATAAGACTGATCAGAACAGCAATAATGCTAATAATGATTTTCTTTTTCACAGTTTTCACTCCTCACTATCGATTATTATATCTGAATATCAATGATCATTCGTTTCATCACCGCGTCATCCCGGTAAAACGATTAAATTGCACTTTTTTATTTTCCTGTTCAATCATCGGAAAGCGTAAGAATACCCAGCTTCAACGCTCCGGCAAAGATCAACAGTACGGCAATGAGGGAAGCAAGCAGACTGTATAAAGTGGGCAGGAGCGAGATCAACACGGCAATGGCGCCGAAAAGAAAGGTGATACCGTAAATAAACAGCACCGTGTCGCCGTGGCTGAATCCCATTTTCAGCAAACGATGATGAAAATGTCCCTTGTCCGCCTGGAAAATCGGTTTGCCGTTGATCTTACGGCGAACGATCGCGAACATCGTATCGAGGATCGGCAGACCGAGGATCAGAATGGGAATGGAGAGACCGATCAGCGTCGCCCCTTCAGAGACACTCATCAGCGATAATACCGCCAGCAAAAAACCGAGCAAGAGAGATCCGCAATCGCCCATAAAAAGCTTGGCGGGATGGAAATTGGATTTCAGGAAGCCCAAGATCGCGCCGACAAGAATAACACAGACAACGGTAATGCTGTTCAGCCCGCTCGCATAAGCGACAACGCCGATGGTCATGGCACCGATACCGGAAACGCCGGAGGCCAGTCCGTCCAGACCGTCGATCAAATTGACGGCGTTACATACGCCGACGACCCAAAACAAACTGATCGGATAACCCCAAAGTCCGACATTGATGATGGAATCGGTAAAAGGGATGGTCAGAAATTCCAGATGAACCCCGAAAACCATCAAAATCACCGCGGCGATGATCTGGCCCATCAGTTTCAATTTCGGAGAAATGTTTTTGACGTCATCATAAAAACCGACGACAGTCACGAAAGTCGCCGACAGCAGCAACCCCAAAAAAGGACGGCTGAAATTACCGTAGATCAGAAAACCGCAGAGAAATCCCGCGTAAATACCGAGACCGCCCATGCGGGTCTTCAATCCCGTATGGACCTTGCGGGCGTCGGGCTCATCATATACGCCCAATTTCATTGCCAGCTTTTCCGTTTGCGGCGTCACGATCAAAGCAATGATCAGCGCAGCTACGAAAGCCAAAATAACTCTAATCATAATTCCTTGCATTCCTTACGAGCCGGAACGGGAGAACTTCCCGCGAATCATTTCCACAAGCCAGCGTCCCTCACGAATTTTGAAAACGATCATAAGGATCAGATAAATAATGATCGCAGCAAAAACGGAAACACAGATCAAAAGCAAGTCCCCGCCGTCCGCCAGCAGTCGGCCGATCAAAGCAACGGCGGCGCCCATAATCAAAGAAGCCGTAACGATCTTCCCGCAGGAACAAAGAAACGGACGAAATACCATTTCCGGCAAATGTTTCCTGATATAGAAGAAAAAGATCAGCATATTCACGATACTTGCCGCCGTCGTTGCCAGGGCAAGACCCTTATGACCCATGACTCCCACCGTCACAACACTGACGAAAATATTGGTCAAAATACCTCCGAGACCGGCAATGACCGGAACTTTAACATCTCTGAAGGCAAAGAAGACACGCAACAACACCATAATCAGAGAATAGGCGATCAAACCCACGGCATAAAAGAGCAAAGAAGAAGCCGTCATCAGCGTATCATCCGCCGTAAAAGCACCATGCTCAAAGAGAAGACGCACAATGGGAACGCGCAGCACCATCAACCCCACCGCAGCGGGAACGGCCAAAAGCATAATGATGCCCAACCCCTTTTCAAGGGATTTTTCAAAACTTTTCAGGTCATCGCGAATGGCATATTCCGAAAGCAGCGGGTAGATCGCTACCGCGATCGCCGCAACAAAAATACCGGAAGGCAGCTGAGCCAGCTTTGCACCGTAATTCAGTGAGGAAATACTGCCTTCGGCAAGACCGGAGGCAAAAAAACGATTCAAGATATAATAAATCTGGTTGACCGACATACCCAGAATGATCGGCAGCAACGAGACGAGCGCCGTGCGGATCTCTTCATTGTGATGAGGCAGACAGGGATAATAGCGATACCCCACAGCCACAGAGGACGGCACCTGGATCAGAAGAAAACCCACAAAGGAAACAACCGTACCGATGGCCAAACCCCAGATCCCCAGCGTATTTCCGGAAAAAACGACAAAGAGAATGATGATAATGCTGGAAAAAGCCGGCGCAAACGCCGCCGCCGCAAAGCGGCGATGAGCATTTAAGATCCCGGTCAACACCATGCCGAGGCAGAAAAGGATGATCGTCGGAAACATGACCCGCGTCATTCTGACAGCCAAAACGGCAGTAGCCTCATTGAGATTCGGGGCGGTAATTTTCACCAAAAGCGGCGCGGCCATGATACCGATAAGAGCGATGGCCGTCATCAGCAAAGCAGTACTGTTGATAAAATAGTTGGCGGCATCATTTGCTTCCCGATCTTTCTGCTCGACGATGTATTTCGTCAGCAAAGGAACCGTTACGGAAACGATGGCGCTGCCGATGATCTGCTGAGTCGAGTAGGGAAGCGTATAGGCAACAACATAGGCGTCGGTAAACATCGTCGCTCCGAAAGCCTGAGCAACCACGACCTCTCTCACAAAACCGAGAAGCTTTGTCACCAGGTTCATCATCAGAACGATTACCGCAGCGGCAGTGACGTTCTTTTTTAACGTTTTGCTTGAAGTCTCAAGAGACTTTTTGGCATTCACGAGTTCAGTCTTCCTTTACCTCATCAACGGCAGCTTCTTTGACATTTTCCGCTTCAACGGGAGTTTCTTCTTCGTTTTTGCCGGACTTTTTCTGATTTTTTTTCGTAAGGCCGGCAACGAAAGATTTGACCTTGTCAACGATCAGCGAAAAATCTATTCCCGCGCTCTTCTTTTTACCGCCGTTTCTGGCATTCATCCGCGCGATCTGCGCAAAGATCAGACGCAGCTGTTCTTCGCTTTTAGCCGCTTCTTCTTTCAAACCGCCGATATTTTCCCCGATCGCGGCAACAACAGCATCGGGATCGGCAACGGCAGCTTTAAAGTTACGAATAAAGACCTCACTGTCGTAATCGAGCATATTACCGGTGGGCGTAAGGCCAAGAGCGTTAACAAATTCGATATCCCGTTTTTGGCAGCACAGAGAAGCAAAGGGTTTTCCGCAGACAGCGGCCAGGATCATCGGATAGAGATCGGAAGTAAAGACAAAATCAACGGTATCGATGGCCGTATAAAGGGAACGCGGCGACATTTTGCCGTCAACTTCATAAGCTTCATTTTTCATCATCCTGATGATCTCTTTACCGAGACGGGCATCATCGGGGTAATCCATCGGTAAAAAGACGACGTGGTAGCCGCGTTCGATCATATAGTCGGCCATGGCCGTGATCTGGGAAACCGGCAAATCGTTTTTGGGAGAAAACGCAAAGGCCGCAAACTTTTCACCCGGTTTTTTCCAGAATGTCGGTGCGACAATGCCGAGATCATGAGGACGAGTCGGCGTTTTTTTCGCGGGATTGACCGGCGCTTCCGCAATGACTTTTTCTTCCTCTTTCCCTTGGTCTTCTTCAACGGAGACTTCTTCTTCATCAACGGGAGCTTCCGCTTCCGCGTCACAACCATCGACAGCGGGGACTTCGGCCGTATCTTCGTTCACCTTTTCTTCCCGCGAAACGATACGGATCTCGATTTCCACGTCTTTGCCGTCATAATCGATGGGAGCATTGATCTTTTCCGCTTCTTTTTTTTCGGCTTCTTCATCGATTTGCACTTCGATGGCGACTTTTTCTTTGGCCGCGGATTCTTTTTTGATATCTTCGTTTTCCGCGGCGTCGTCATTTTCCGGCGTCAGCGGATCGATGATGGGCATTTGGATCAAACGCCATTCTCTTTCCACATCGCCCAAAGCCAAAAGCGGATCTTCGGTCACATGGATACGACCGCGGCGGATTCCCATGCCGTGGAGAACATCGGCGCTGCTCTGATCGGCAACGGAAATTTTTCTTACTTTTTTGATCACACGGGCAACCATCGCCTTCGCCCGTTTGTTTTCAAAATCGGGAATGATCTGGTTGAAGACGAAGACCGAGACGTTCAAGCGCAATGCCGTTTTGATTACCCGCAGGTAATATTTCAGATCCGACAAATCCGAGGATTCTTTCAGGAGTTCACCGCCGCCGCTGATCAACAGGTCGGCGGATTTCAGTTCATTCCGCACCGCATCCCATTGATCGCTTTTTACGGCGTCAACATCAAAATCTTCTCTGGTTTGTTCGGGATCGGCGGAGAAAACGACGATCTCCATCTCGGAATTGAGACGACGTAAAACGTCAATGAGGCTTAAAAGCATCAATTCTTTATCGGCGCTGCTTTGACCGTACTGTCCGGAGATACATACCTTTGCCATTTTTTTATCCTTCTTCCGTATTATTTATTATCAGGTCGGGGAATATCTTTTGCGTTTCTTCCTCAAGAAGCATATAGATATACGCATACTAAGTCTACTTTATATTGTACCTAAAAACCAAAGGTTCATCAAGGTTTTTCTGAGATTTTTTTTCAAAAATCTCAAATTAAAGAGAAAAATCGAGGAAAACAAGGGCGAAAACCCGATCAACAAATCACCCGCTCTTTTTTTTTCGTAGGCCGGACAAAGAAAATATGCTATAATAAGACAAAGAAAGAAGGCTTGATCCATGATCGAAACAAAACAGCGGCAATATGAAGAATTAGCGGCTCGCCTTTTGAAAACCGCCAGGGGAGAAATCGTTGTCGGCCTGCGTTTTCTGGACACGGCCCTCTTTCGTCTCAAAGATCATCCGGGACAAACCGATTCCTTCGCCGTAGACGGAGAAAAGATTTGCTACAACATCGCCCATGTCTTCCGCCGCGCCGAAGAAGAAAGAGAAGGCCTCACCAGAGACATCCTGCACATGACGATGCACTGTCTCTTCGCCCATCTGTTTCGCGGAGGCCGCGTCGATCCTCTTCGCTACGATCTGGCCTGCGATATCGCCGCGGAAAACATCATCAACGAACTGGAGCTCCCCTTCCTGACCTGTAAACGTCAGTATCATCAAGATCAGATGATCGAAACACTCAGAAAAAAGATCTACGTTCTGACGGCGGAAAAAATATACCGCTTTTTACTTGAAGAACCTTATTCCCCGGAAGAATTGGAAGCGATCGCGCAGGATTTTTGCGCCGACGATCACAGCGGATGGTATCAACAGGATTTTTCGGAAAGCACCGACAAAGCGGATCCCGACTTCGGAGAACTCGGCAACAAACATTTAAAAGATTTTCCCTCATCGGCTCAATGGCTTGACAGCGGCCGCGTGATCGCCATGGATTTGGAATTGTTCTCCAAAGAATGGGGAACCAAAGCCGGAGACTTGCGCCGCACTTTGGCGCTGCTGCAGAAAAAAACAGCAAGCTTTCGCGACTTTCTGCTGCGCTTTGCCGATAAAAGAGAAACGCTTCGCGTCAACGACGAGGAATTCGACTACATCTTTTATACTTACGGGCTCTCCCTTTATCAAAACATGCCCCTGATCGAACCTTTGGAATACAAAGAAGAAAAAAAAATCGGTGAATTCGTTATCGCCATCGATACATCCGCGTCGATTTCTCTGTCAACGGCACGTAATTTTTTGAATTACATCTGGAATATCTTTTCGGAAAAAACGGTTTTTTCCTCAGCCTTTCATCTTCTCCTTCTGCAATGCGATACCGAAATCCGATACGAAAAATTATTCCGCGGCAAAGAGGAAATGACAGCCGCCCTTGAAAAAATGGAGTGGCTCGGCGGAGGCGGAACGGATTTTCGCCCCGTTTTCCGACGCGTCAATGAGCTTATCGATAAAGATTTCTTCAACGATCTGCGCGGATTGCTTTTTCTCAGTGACGGATTCGGTACTTTCCCTCTGGAAAAACCGGCTTACGATACGGCTTTCATTCTCATTGAAGCCGCGGAACAAACACCTTCCCTGCCTTCCTGGGCAATGAAGGTCGTTGTTGACGAAAAAGAGGTGACGATCCGTTGAGCACCCAATACGGTTATGAAACAAATAAAACCGGCATCACCCTGACAGACCGATACGGCGAGGCAGAGGGGGTAGAGATCGTACCCCGGGAATGGAAAGGGAAAACCGTTACCGCCATCGGTGAAGAGCTGTTCCGCGGTGAAAAAAAACTCACCGAAATCGTTTTCCCGGCTACGGTAACTTCTCTGGGATGGTGGGCATTGAGAGACTGCACCGCCCTTCATACCATTTCTTTCAACGGTCCTTTGCAAGAGATCGGCTACAGAGCCTTCAGCGGCTGTACGGCGCTGAAAACCATCGATCTTCCCGAAAGCGTCGAACACATCGGCGAAGCGGCTTTTTGGGGCTGTTCCGGCTTAAAGCGCATCACACTGCCGCCGAAAGTCACAACACTGCGCAACCGCACCTTTTACGGATGCCGCCATTTGACCGATATCCTGATGCCGCCTCATCTGGAAACCATCGAATGGGGCGCCTTTGAACACTGCGGCAGTCTCCGTTCGCTGACGGTTCCGAACACCGTAAAAAAGATCGGCAGCAACGCCTTAAGGGGCTGCTCAGGTCTGAAGGAGCTGAATCTCTCCGACAAAACCGAAGCCATCTCCGAAAATCTTTTCGGTCACAGGGAACTGCCGCCGTTGGAAAAAGGCTATATTCCCAATACCGATCCGAAACAGTGGGGAGAAGAAGCCGCCGCGATCCTCGCTCTTTGTTATCTGACGACGATCGACCGCCACAGCCCGGAGGAACAAAACGTCTACAACGAATACATCCGAGCACACAGCAATGAAATAATCGCCCTCGCGATCCGAACCGCAGACCTCCCGGCATTGGAGGGACTGTATCGCCTCGGGTTCCCCGAGGAAAAAACCATTGCGGAATGGATCGAAACGGCCAATGATAATCGCTGCCGCGACGTCGTCGTTTCTCTTATGGAATACCGACACCGGCATTTTGCCCGTCTTTCCGTTGAAGAACAGCTGCAGACGGAATTTTCTTTAGATCATCTTTTTCAGTGAAGGAGCCGCAATGAACATATCCGAAGCAAAAACACAAATCAAAAATACCGTCCGGACTTATTTGCGCAAAGATCCGTACGGAAATTATCGTTTGCCACCGAAACGCCAGCGTCCGGTCTTTCTCATCGGCGCGCCGGGCATCGGCAAAACAGCCATCATGGAACAGCTTGCCGGAGAACTCGGCATCGGCCTGATTTCCTATTCCATGATCCATCACACCCGTCAAAGCGCCCTCGGTCTGCCCTATATCATCGAAAAGAACTACCGGGGCAAAACCTATTCCGTTTCCGAATATACGATGAGCGAGATCATCGCCTCCGTCTATGATCTCATGGAGGAAACCGGCATCAAAGAGGGGATCCTCTTTCTCGACGAAGTCAACTGCGTTTCCGAAACACTTGCTCCCGCCATGCTGCAGTTTCTGCAGTTCAAGACCTTCGGCCGCCATGCACTGCCCGAAGGCTGGGTTGTGGTCACGGCGGGGAATCCTCCGGAATTCAATACTTCGGCACGAAGATTCGATATCGTAACCCTCGACCGGCTGAAAGTCATTGAAGTCGAAGCGGACCTCGGCGCGTGGAAGGAATACGCTTTATCCCGTCACGCTCATCCGGCGGTCATCGCCTACCTCGATGCCAGGAAAGAAGATTTTTGCCGTGTGGAAGCGACCGTCGACGGCAAACGATTCGTTACCCCCCGCGGTTGGGACGATCTTTCGGAGATGATGAAGGAATACGAAGATTGTGAAATCGAAGTCAATGAAGCCCTCATCGCTCAATATTTGAGGGACCCGCGCACAAGCAAAGAATTCTTCGCCTATTATCAGCTCTACCGCAAATACGAAAGAAAATACAGCATCACCGACATCCTCCGCGGCGACGCAACCGAAGCCATGATCGCTCAGGTCAAAAAAGGCTCCTTCGACGAGTGGCTGAGTTTGATCGGCATCGTTGTCAATGCGCTGTTATGCCGTGTCGACGACGTTATCGCAGACGAAACGGAACTGCGGCTGTATCGTGATGCGCTCAAGAACAGCATCGGCGAAACCGATCGGTCGGCGGCACTGCAAACGGAAATCAGCCGCACGGAAAAGACACTCCGCTCCGCCAAATCCGCTTCTTCCTTGAGCGAAACAAAGCGGGCAGCCTGTGAAACAGTGCTGCGCCGCTTAAAATCGATCTCGGAAGACGATGCTTTCCGCAACGGCAGTGATGACCGACGCAGCGAGATCCTGAAAAATGGCTATGAGCGGGAAGTATGTGAGCTTGCAAACCGTGTGCGGGAAACAAAAGAAGCTCTGAATAACACTTTCGATTTTATGGAGAAAGCCTTCGGCGACGGCAATGAAATGCTTATTTTTGTCACGGAGCTGACAACTCATCGCAACAGCGTAACTTTCATCAGCAAATACGGCTGTGAAAAATATTTCGATCACGATCGTGAACTTCTGTTTTATGATCGCCGCCGGGAAGTTCAAGACGCCCTTGAGGAGCTCGAGTCGGAGCAATAAAAAGGATGTATTCGTATATTAAATAAATCATCCGAGGAATACCTCGGATGATTTTTTTATTCTTTTAAACGGGCAGCCGTTTTCCGTTCCTCTTCCCGATTATAACGCTTAGCCATTTCGTTGACAGCGTCTCTGACTCTGCTGCGCAGACTTTCGGGAGAAAGAACTTCACAGCTCAAACCATACTGCATCAGCCAGCAAAACATTGCCGACTCATTAACGCGAACGGAAACATCAACCGTATCCTCGGTTTCATTGAAAAAGGCAACCTCACTGCCGAACCAATCGATGATCTGGTCGACCGCGGAAAGTTTGGCCCGAAAAATCACACGGCGGCTTTCTCCGGAGAACATATAGATATGCTCCGCCATATGGCGAGGCAGATCAAGACCATTCTCATTCCCGGGGATCTCGGTGATGGGCTTGGCCTTTTCTTCCTCGATCCTGACATCTTCCATGTGATCGAGACGATAATGAGCGATGTTGTCATGATGATCGGTACAGCAAATCAGATAATAGCGGCCGTTGGTGGCGGCAATCTGATAAGGATTGACAACATAGCGGGCGTCACGCTTGCGATGCAGTTTTTTGTCGCTGCGGTATTCGTTATACCAAAAGGACGCTTTTTTCCCTTCGGAAATCGCTTCATCGAGCATCTCTATGGTGTAAAAGATCTGCTTGTTATCCGTAGTCTGGGTTGGCATGGTTGAAATGTGACGAACGCGGACATGGAAATAGCGATCCGTCAGCTCCGTCAATTTCGTGATCAATTTCTTACACTGCTGCCTGGGAATATTTTTTGAAAACAACACACTGTCAATGATCAGGCGCAGTTCACTGTATTCAAAATCACGGCTGTCCATGTAATATCCGTTCTCGTGAACGATATCATAGCCGGCTTCGATCAGATCTTCGATATTTCTGGCCACGCTTTTGCGTTCGACCTCCATATGATAGCGCTGTGCCAGCAAACGGACGATATCACTCTGGGTGAGGTGATGTTCCGCGTTGGTCTCTTTCTTCAGCAGCTCCAAAATAAAAAGTACGCTCAATTTTTTCGGCGGATCCGGAATCATCGTTCAAACCTCCTTTTTTCAAGTGTACCACGAAGAAAAAAAGAAGACAATCCCTTATTACGCATATTTCGATAAAAAACGGAAATTATGTACCGTTTTTGTCCCCACCCTTATGCTATGCTCTTATTATCATAAAGGAAAGAAGGTTTTAGCATGGGTTTACTGCTCTGGGTCACCATTCTGTTCATGTTCATTATGCTCGATCGTCAAATCTTTGTCCGCTACGCCGAAAGATGCAGACTGCGCTGCCGCAGAAGAAAACATCTGCGCAAAGCCGTAATCATTCGCTACTGACCTGAAAAACAATATGAATTTCAGCAACCTTCCGTAATTGTCCCGTTTTCATATATTCGGCCAAAAGACCGCATACAACACACTTTTAAACAACCGCCGTCCGCCCGCCGTAAAAAAACAAAACCTTTCGCCGAAAAGCGAAAGGCCTCTGCTTTACCGTTCACGGTAAAAAAACGAAGAAAAAAATCTGATAAAAGGGTAAACATGAAAACATTAACTACAATGATATGATAACACATTTATACAAAAATGCAATAGTTTTTTATAAAAAGGAGTGATTTCTTTATTTTTTATGATCCGCTTTGCGCATCATACCGTTGACATCCACATATGTTTCCCCCTTCGGCAGCAACTCTCCGACGGGAACGATTTTATAACCCTTTTCCTTTAACCTCGGCAGCAGCGTCTGTAAAGCTTCCGCCGTGTTTTCCCCGTTATTATGCAAAAGAACGATGGCTCCGGGGGCGGCTCCCCTTAAAACTCTGTCCTCAATCTCCGCCGCCGACAACCCCTGCCAGTCGAGACTGTCAACGGACCACTGCACCGCCGTGAGACCGCAGGAGGCGATCGTGCCGATCACCTCGTCGTTATAATCTCCGTAGGGCGGTCGAAACAGCGTCGATTCCTTCCCCGTAACTTTTTTTACCAGCGCCGCATTGCTTTCAATCTCCTTCTTGATTTCCCCGGCGGAAAGCTCCGTCAAATGGGGATGAGTCGCGGAATGCAGTCCGATCTCGTGACCGGCGGCGGCGATCTCCTTCACCAGTTCGGGATATTCCTCGATCCAAAGATTGACCAGAAAAAACGTGGTTTTTACCTCATTCTTTTTTAAAACGGCGAGGATATCCTCGGTATGTTCGGCGCCCCAGGAAGCATCAAAGGAAATCGCGAGCACTTTTTCATCCTTTTCCACCGCATAAACCGGTTTCAATCCGGTTGCGGCCACCGGGAAGAATTCCGTCCCGAAGCGAAACAGAACCGCCAAAACCACACAAGCCAGCAAAGAAACCGCAACGCCGTACAGCGTTTTTTTCCGTAAGGACAGGACAATCATCCCATCACCTCATCTTTTTTTCCACAATATACGCGCATCCCCCCGAAAAAAGAACGAAAACCGCCTTTGCAAAAAAGGCGGTTTCCGTTTCTTTACAAAAATGATTTAAATTATTTCGTCAGATATGCGCACTTCACATAACCGGTAAGGCCGCTGCTGTAGTCATAGACATACCAGAAAGTACCGTTGGTCTTTTCGAGGACCTGTACGGTATTGCCGTTGTAGGTCTTGCCGATTTCCACTTCCTCAGCGGAGCTGGGTTCGGAACGAATGGCCAGATAGTTTTTGGTGCCGGTGACCAAATATTCGTCATCGGCAAGGGAAGGAGCCGAAGTTGAAGGCTGGGTCGATACCGCCGGCGCATTCACCGAAAGATAAGCGCATTTCACATAACCGTACAGACCGCTGCTGTAGTCATAGACATACCAGAAAGTACCGTTGGTCTTTTCGATCAAACCGACGAGATTGCCGTTGTAGGTTTTGCCGATTTCCACATTCGACGAGGAACTGGGCTGAGAACGAATGGCCAGATAGTTTTTGGTGCCGGTGACGTAGTAATCACCAACGATCTTGGTGGAAGCAGGCGCTTTCTCAACGGTTTCCACGCCGGCCTTGACATTGCTTTCATTATCGGTAAGATAGCTGTTTAAAACATAGCCGGTCTCGCCGCTGTTGTAATCGTAAACCTGCCAGTAGCTGTCGCTTGTTTTTTCAATCAGCCCCAGCATATATCCATTATAGAGCTTTGTGATACGATTGGCATCGGAAGAGGGACCGTCCAGAAGCGAAAGATAGGTTTTCGTATTCGTCACGTAATACAAACCGATGATATCAACACCGGGATCATCTTCATCCTCGTCTTCGGAAATGACGTCATCGGGCGAAGATACCAGTTCATCCTGACGCATATAACCGCTCAAACCGCTGTTATGATCCGTTACATAATAGAAAATATCATTTTCCTCATCAATCAGTTCCAGCGCGGAACCGTTCTGCAGCGTTGCCATGACCTGGCTTTGGATATTGGCCTCTTCATAAAGATAGGAATGACCGTCTTCCGCGGAAACGTAATAATAGATGCCGGTACCGTCCGGTTCTTCAGCGTCATTTCCCCAGAAAGCGAAGAAACCGACGACACCCAAAATACCCAGCAAAACCACGGCGGCGGCAACAATAATACCGATGATCAAGCCTTTATTCTTCTTTTTCGGCGGTTCGGGTCTTTGAAAGGAATACCGATCCGCGTCATTTTTCAAACCGTTGGCCTCAGCGATGGGATCGTAAAATTCCGCGCCGCATTTCGAGCAAAATTTCCCTTCATTCTGTTGGCCGCATTCTCTGCAATACCACATATGATTTCCCTTCTTTCTGTTTATATAAAAGCAAGATCCGCAGCGGAATCCTCTAAACGGACATCCGTCACGTGATCATTTTCCATCTCAATCACACCGTAGGAAAATTCCGGCGTTCCCGGATTCATCACGATCAGACCCGGTTCCTTCGAAAGATAGCTTCGATGAGTATGACCGTAGAGCAGGATCGTAGCGCCCAGTTCTTTCCCTTTGGCGAGAAAGGCTGAAAGCCCCGACTTCACGTAAAAGAGATGTCCGTGGCACATCCATATTTTCGTATCCCCAAAATCGAGAACACGTTCAAGCTCTTCATCGGAACCGTAATCACAGTTGCCGCGGACTTTTACAACGGGGACAGCCCCGAAAGCTCCGATACAATCGCGGTCATGATCCCCCAGATGCAGAATGAGATCGGGGTGCTCTCTCTTGGCAATGGCCTGCATAAACCAGGCACTCCCATGAGAATCGGAAAAGACAAGTATTTTCATAAAACACCGCGCCTTTCGACAAATCAATAAACCTCTTTCATTATAAAAGAAAGAACGCCTTTTTTCAAGGGAAAAGAGGCGGACAATTAAAAATCCGCGGCAACTTTCGCTGCCGCGGATATTCGGAATAACGATTATTCTTTTTCCATTACATAAAGAATTTCGGCGGGGCAAGCTTTTACGCAGGCACCGCAAACGATGCATTTATTGGGAGCGGTCCCGTTGGGTTTGTAAACGATAAGACCAAAGGGGCATACTTCCGCGCATTTACCGCAGTTGACGCATTTTTTCTTATTAATGGTATAGACACCGAATTTGTTTTGGGTGATCGCTTCTTCCGGGCAGTTTTTGGCGCATTTACCGCACTGCACGCAAGCTTTAATCTTGATGTCATTGCCCTTGAAATTAAACTGGATGCAGGAATCTTCTTCGTATGTGGTTTTGTGGAATTTGTCTGCGCAGGCAACAACACAAGCCGCACAAGTCATACATTCGTTAGGATCGGTAACAGCGATCTTTTTCTTCATTATAGATTCTCCCCTTTCAAATCACTGGAATCTTTCGACTATATTCTATCATCCTGATATTAAAATAGAAAAGTATAACTTAAATTAAGATATTCTAATTAAAAACAACAAATTAAAGATTATCACGGTTCTTTGAAGTGCTGTAATAATAAAAATAATTATTGATATTAGATACAGCTAATTTTAGCGTTAATGATTCATCGTTCCTCTCTCAAATCGCAAAAAGGGATGAGTCCCGGAATCGGACGGATTTATTCAAAAGCCGATGAAACAAGCTGATAAATCGCAATATTTCAGGATACTTTCATCCAATATGCGCAAAAGAGATAATTAGAGTCATAAAATTATATTAGCTTATCCTAACTAAAAATATCACAAATCACTCTTTTTCGGCATTTTTTTCATCAGTTCGGCGGATCTGTGCCCGCTTGATCTTACCGCCGACTGTTTTGGGCAATTCATCCACGTATTCAACGACACGGGGATATTTATAGGGCGCCGTCATCTTTTTCACATGGTTCTGAAGTTCCTTGGTCAATTCAGGCGTCGCGGTATAACCGTTGGCCAAAACGATCGTCGCCTTCACGACCTGGCCGCGAATGGGATCCGGCGCGCCGGTGATGGCACATTCCACCACAGCCTCATGGGCAACGAGAGCCGATTCCACTTCAAAGGGACCGATACGGTAACCGGAGCATTTGATTACGTCGTCGTTGCGGCCGACGAAACGATAATAACCGTCGCTGTCGCGCCAGAGCACATCGCCGGTATTATAGCCGATACCGCCGAGATTCTCCTCGGTCATCTCGGGATGACGATAATAG
>CACXDX010000018.1 GCA_902766525.1 uncultured Bacillota bacterium
CCTTGGTAAGGATGAGGTCAGCAGTTCAACTCTGCTCGGCGGCTCCAGATAAAAGACCAGCATAACTTTAAAGTTATGCTGGTCTTTTTTATGCAAAAACAGCTTTTCGAATTTTATCTGGTATCAATTTCTATTTGGGTTCTGCCGCTGTTCGCCTCAATGATTTCCTGAAAGATTTTTGCCATTTGATTCAGTCTGTGATGCCAGCCCCGACACCACAAAAAACAAAGGGCGGGAAACAGCACACTGAAAAAAACAGCAATGATAATCAGCGCTTTATTATTCATAAATAAACCCCTTTCCGAATCTTTCTTCCTGTTTTGATACCCTTATTATAATCATTCATCCGAGTTATTTCAAGTCATTACCGATACGGTTTTGTTTTCTGTTTCCGTATAACGGGAATTAAAAACAGATCAATATCTCTTTAATTCCCGTCATATCCTTATTGGGTTTCTTCAACGAAGACCCCGTATTTCGTCTCAAATTCTTTCAAGATATCAAGCTGTGTTCTGTCCAAAAAGGTCAGCGCGCGCCTGCGCAGGTCGATGGGTATCCCGTGATACGCTTCGGCCATACCGCCGGTGATCGCCGCGATGGTATCACTGTCTCCGCCGATAGAGATCGCGTTGCGAATGGCGTCTTCAAATCCGGTCGATTCAAAGAAGGCTTCAAATGCCTGAGGCACACTGCCCCGGCAGGAAACATCAAAAGAGTACGTCGGACGAATGCTGTCCAGCGTGAAATCAATTTTATAGTAATCGGACTCAATGCGATCCCTTATCTCCTGCATACTCCTGCCGGTTTTGGCCCAAAAGATCGCCGCAGACACCGCTTCGGCGGCCTTCATCCCTTCCGGGTGGTTGTGGGTAACCTTAGTCACCTCACGAGATAAAGAAATCGCTTCGTCGAGAGAGGACGCGGCAAAACCGCAGGGGCTGACACGCATGGCGGCTCCGTTCCCAAAACTGTTATACGGCTGAGGGTCTTCTTCATAGATCCAGTGATGAAACATTCTGCCATATCCGGCATGGGGATACTGCCGTCCCAATTCCTGCATACAGCCTATTGCCCGGCGATCAAGATGTGTATAGTCGTCCCCGCAGTTTAAGATCGCTTTGGCAACAGCGAAAGACATGATACTGTCATCCGTCGGCCGGCAGCGGCCGATAAAGGTAAGCAGTTTAAACTCCTTTGTCTTTTCGTTATGCCACTCAAAACGCGAGCCGGCAATATCTCCGATTATTGCACCTAACATCTGAATATACTCTCCTATTTTTTTATGGAAATTTCGCATGCAAAGTTGTAACCGCCTGCGTAACTCATTATTCGACAAAAAAAGTATAGCACAAAAATTTCAACAATTCAATTTTATTTACAGAGAAAACATTTCAGGCGTTTTCCCCGGCGGCGCGGGGGATGATCTTCCCGAATAACAGCACCAAGATAAGGATATTACAAAAACCTTTTTGCGGCGAACGAATTTTTAAAAAAATTTTTCCCATATTATTGACAAATCCTTTTTTGTGGTGTAAGATATACCACAATAAACCGACGAGAAAGAGTAAGTACTTTAAGAGTCAACCGTTTCAGAGAGCCGCCGACGGTGGAAATGCGGCACGGGGATCTTAGAGGAATGGACTTTCGAGGGCGACCCCAAACCGTTCAGGGAGTAAGGAAGACGGAGTAAACCCTCTGTTAACAAAGGTCCGCGTATGATGGTACGCATGAGTGGGCGCGAAAAAAGCGCCAAATAGGGTGGCACCGCAGGAGCTGAAACTCTTGTCCCTTGAATCTATTCGATTCGGGACGAGGGTATTTTTTTCGTCCCGGGAAAAGAAAAGGAGTGACAAAAAATGTCCAAACAAGAAGTCCCGTACAAGATCTACCTAAGCGAAGATGAAATGCCGAAAGCATGGTACAACCTGCGTGCCGACATGAAAAACAAGCCGGCTCCGCTGCTGAATCCCGGTACCCTTCAGCCCATGACGGTGGAAGATCTTTCCCCCGTATTCTGCGAAGAACTGGCGAAACAGGAATTGGACAACGACACCAAAGAAATCCCGATCCCCGATGATATCCGCAATTTCTACAAAATGTATCGTCCCTCGCCGCTGGTCCGGGCTTATCCCCTCGAACAAAAGCTCGGCACGCCGGCTAAAATCTATTACAAATTCGAAGGCAACAATACCAGCGGCAGCCACAAGCTGAATTCCGCCATCGCCCAGGCCTACTACGCCAAAAAACAGGGTCTGAAAGGTGTTACCACCGAAACCGGCGCCGGCCAGTGGGGGACAGCCCTTTCCATGGCCTGCTCCTATATGGGCCTGGACTGCATCGTCTACATGGTAAAGGTCTCCTATGAACAGAAACCTTTCCGCAGAGAAGTCATGCGCACCTACGGCGCGAAAGTGACGCCCTCACCCTCGGAAACCACAAACATCGGCAAAAAGATCCTTGCCGAACATCCCGGCACCAACGGTTCTCTGGGCTGCGCCATTTCCGAAGCGGTGGAAGTCGCCACTTCAACGGAAGGCTATCGCTACGTTCTCGGCAGCGTACTCAATCAGGTTTTGCTGCATCAATCGGTGATCGGTTTGGAAACCAAAGCCGCTCTCGATAAATATGATATCGTTCCCGACGTCATCATCGGCTGCGCCGGCGGCGGATCCAACCTCGGCGGTCTTATCGCTCCCTTTATGGGTGAAAAACTCCGCGGAGAAAAGGATTACCGCATCGTCGCCGTGGAACCGGCTTCCTGCCCCAGCTTCACCCGGGGCAAATTTGCCTACGACTTCTGCGATACCGGTATGGTCTGCCCGCTGGCAAAGATGTACACACTGGGAAGCGATTTCATTCCCTCGCCGAATCATGCCGGCGGCCTGCGCTACCACGGCATGAGTACCACCCTTTCCCAGCTTTACCATGACGGGCTGATGGACGCCGTTTCGGTGGAACAGTCCAAAGTTTTCGAGGCTGCGGAAGAGTTCGCCCGCATCGAAGGGATCCTGCCCGCGCCGGAAAGCGCTCACGCCATTGCCGCGGCCATGGCGGAAGCGATGAAATGCAAAGAAACCGGGGAGGAAAAGACCATTGTATTCGGTCTCACAGGAACCGGCTATTTCGATCTCGTAGCCTATCAGAAATTTAACGACGGAGAAATGACCGACTATATCCCCGGCGATGACGATCTGGCCGAAAGCCTCGCCAAACTCCCCAACGTTGATCGATAATTCTACAGATTTTAATAATCTCCTTCTTCTTTTATTCCGTTTAACACAAAATCCCCCGGCAAAGCCGGGGGATTTTGTTCTTAAAAATCTTTTCTTTACATGTTACCGCCGCAGTTCCCGGTGGGACAACAGTTCATGCCGTTCCCGAGGAAACAATAAAGAATCGAGGCAAGGTATTGCAGCGTATAAACATTATAGATCGAACTCAACACACAGCTGTAGTCACAGCAGCCAAAACAGCCGGAACAGCCGCATCCGCAGCCGCGGCCGCAGCCGCAGTTCCCGTTACAACCGCAGCCGTTATTGCAGCCACAGCCCGAATCACATCCACAGCTACTTCTACTCATTTGGGGCCTCCTTTGATGATTTCTATATTGTACCATATGAAAAGAAGCCGCAAATTGTGACGAAAAGCGCGGATTTTCCCTATCCTCTTTTGACGCTGTATACGTTATATACGGTAACCGTCGCCAAAACAATGATCGCTCCGGGGAGAGCCACGGGACTGATCAATTCACCGTAAAAAAGAGCGACCCAAACCGGGTTGAGGATCGGTTCAAGACTTCCGGCCAAAACCGCGGGAACCGGATCACAATCGCGCATACCCATGATAAAGAGAACATAGGCAACGCCTAATTGGAAAATACCGAGGATCACGGCACAAACGATAATACCGGGGCTGAATGACGTCTCTGTCAAAAGCGAGGGGAAACAGGCGATCCCCGAAAAAAGCAGACCGAGAAAAATCGCGGAAATATAATCCATTTTCGGATCGTGCTTTAAAACGTAGAGCATACTCGCGACCACGCCGGTGCACAGCCCCAGAGTATTCCCGAATAGATTGCCGACGGACAAACCGTCGAGGAAAAACCAGAAGATCCCGAAAAACACCGCGATGCAGGCAATAATGTCTGCTTTTTTGGGGATTTTGCGGAAAAACAAAAACGAAAACAGGATAATGAAAGCAGGCGAAGTATATTCCAGAGTAATGGCATTGGCCGCCGTTGTATATTTTGTCGCGGCATTAAATAAAACCGTCGTGCCGATGATGGTGCCGATCCCCAAAAGTGTCGCAAAATTCACTGCGGGCTTCTTTTTGATCGCGGCCATATACACAAAAACAACCGCGGCACCGAGCAAACAGCGAACACTGTTGATGGCAAAGGGGCTCCACGGAATCAATTTGATAAAGATACCGCCGATACTGAAAAAAACGGCGGACAGAGCCATCAATAATACACCTTTTGTCTGCGTCTTCATACGGTTAAATTCCTCTTAAACGTTAAAGCGGCCGTTTCTCCGGCATACCGGGACGACGGGGATATTTGTCATCAAGCTTTCCCTCTTTACCAATGATAAAGAGTGCTCTCGTTTCTCCTTTCAGGTCATAACGCACCACTTCATCAACGACGCAGTTTAAAGCGGTCAAAGCGTTTTGCGGATCGGATTCTTCCTCTTTGGCCTTCATCGCCAGTATTTTGCCGCCGGGTTTGACAAAGGGTACGGTATATTCCAGCAAAATCGGCAAAGAGGCCACGGCTCTGGCCGCGGCAAAATCAAAACACTCCCGCATCTCTTCCTTACGCCCCATTTCTTCGGCACGCCCCCAGACAACGGGAACATCTTCGATACCGATTTCCCGGGCAAGGCGTTCCAAAAAATAGCAGCGTTTTTTTAATGAATCAATCAAAGTAATTTTTAAATCGGGACGAAATATCTTTAAAACCATGCCGGGAAACCCGGCGCCGCTGCCGATATCGACAAGAGAAGCACCGCGGGAGAGCTCGCAATATTTCAGGATCGCGAGGCTGTCCGCAAAATGTTTCACGGCAACTGCCTGCTCATCGACGATGGCGGTCAGATTCATCTTCTGATTTTCATCGAGCAGATAGGCGGCATATTCCGCAGAACGCGTGATCATATCATCGTCAAAGGAGATATCCATCTGCGAAAGCGTCTCTCTCAGCGTCATATCAAAGGCAATCATGGTTTTTCCCCTTTTCTTCGATCTTCTTTTGTTCTTTATTCTTTTTGGACGTAAGATAAACGAGGAGAACACTGATATCGGCGGGACTCACCCCGGAAATGCGGGAAGCCTGACCGATGGTATAGGGACGGATCTCATCCATCTTTTCCGCCGCTTCAAGCCGCAGACCGCTGACGTCACGGTAGTTTATATCATCGGGAATGCGGCGGCCTTCGGTTTTTTCAAAACGTCTGACCTGATCCCGCTGCTTTTGCAAATAACCTTCATATTTCACTTCGATCTCCGCTTCGTTTAAGGCATCGTCATGCCATTGTCCGGCCCGGTCGTCAAGAGCGGCGAGTTCACGAATATCGATATTCGGCCGCTTCAGCAAAGCGGCGCCGGAGATACCTCCCCGCAGCGGAGCGGAACCTTTATCATCCAGATAAGCGGCAACTTTTTCTTCGGAACCTTTGAATTTCGATTCGACCAGCCAGGTTTTTACCGCTTTGATCTCTTCGACCCGTTCGTTGAAAACACGCCAGCGCTCTTCATTGACGAGGCCGATCCTGCGCCCCAATTCCGTCAGACGCAGATCCGCGTTGTCATTCCTCAGCAAGAGACGATATTCCGCTCTGGAGGTAAACAAACGATACGGTTCATTGGTTCCTTTATTGACAAGATCGTCAATGAGCACACCGATGTACGCGTCGGATCTTTTCAAAATGAACGGTTCTTCCCCTTTCAGCTTCAAAGAAGCGTTGATCCCGGCCATCAAGCCCTGACAAGCCGCTTCCTCATAACCGGAAGTACCGTTGATCTGTCCGGCACCGTACAAACCTTTTATCTTTTTATATTCCAATGTCGGAGTAAGCTGAGTCGGAATGACACCGTCATACTCGATGGCATAGGCAGGGCGCATGATCTCAACATGCTCAAGGCCGGCAATGGTGCGCATGAATTTTTCCTGGATCTCATAGGGCAGACCCGTTGACATGCCCTGAACATAAATTTCATTGGTAAACAGACCTTCCGGTTCCAAAAAAAGCAAATGAGCATCACGATCGGCAAAACGCACAACCTTATCCTCGATGGAGGGACAATAGCGGGCGCCGACTCCTTCGATGATGCCGCTGTATTTCGGCGCAAGATGCAGGTTTTCGCGAATGACATCATGGGTCCGGGGATTGGTATACGTGGAGTAGCAGGAAATATTGGGACGATTGAATTCTTTAGTCATATAGGAAAAGGCCAGGGGTTTTTCACTGCCGGGCTGTTCTTTTGTTTTGGAAAAATCGATACTGCGCCGATCGACCCGCGCCGGTGTCCCGGTTTTAAAACGAAACAGCTCCAGGCCGAGGTCTTTCAGGGCAGCGGAGAGCTTACCCGCCATGGGCTGATTATTGGGACCTGCCGGCGTCAATTCCTTACCGATAATGATGCGGCTCTTCAAATATGTTCCCGTTGTTAAAATGACGGCACGGCTCAAAAACTTCAGATCATGATCGCAAAGGACACCGGCAACATGATCCCCTTCCACGATAATCCGCTCCGCCGCAGCCTGTTTCACATCGAGATTTTCCTGATTTTGCACCGTCCATGCCATGCGCATACGATATTCATGCTTATCGGACTGCGCTCTCAAAGCCTGGACGGCCGGTCCTTTTGAGCTGTTGAGCAGACGCATCTGGATCTGTGTGGCATCGGCGTTGAGAGCCATCTGCCCGCCGAGAGCGTCGATTTCCCGAACAACATGGCCCTTGGCCGGCCCACCGACACTGGGATTACAGGGCATCAGTGCGATATGATCAAGACTCAGCGTTAAAAGCAGCGTCTTCATGCCCAGCCGCGCCGAGGCAAGGGACGCCTCAACACCGGCATGGCCGCCGCCGACAACAATGATATCGTATTTTCCTCCGAGATATGGATTCATGAAATCACTTTCCTATACAAAAATCTGAAAAAATCCTGTCAAGGATCTCCATGGAGATGGTCTCCCCGCCGATTTCACCCAATGCTTCGGCGGCGCCTCTGAGATCGATGACCTGAAAATCCAAGGGCATACCCATTTCCTGAGCCTTCAGCACTTCCAGAAGATGATTTTTTGCCAACATAAAAGATTCTTTATGACGAAGATTACCGACCCACTCGTTATCGTTTTCGGCGATCACACCGGAGAGAAACAGTTCCCTGACAGCATGGCCGAGATCTTCCAAATGGGTTCCTTTTTTGGCTGAAAGGAAAACGCCTTTATGGGGCGTGATATCTTCTCTGCGCTGTTCATGACGGTAGTCGATCTCATCTTCCTTATTGAAAATGACGATGACTTTTTTTCCGACACAGGCGGACAGAATATCTTTTTCTTCCTCATCAAACTCTCCGTCTTTATCCGTTACAAAGAGGATCAGCTCCGCTCTTTGCAGAGATTCCCTGCTTCTGTCCACGCCGATTTTTTCAACCGGATCATCCGTCCTGCGGATACCCGCAGTATCCATGAGCCTTATGGGAATCCCTTCCAAAATCACGGTATCCTCGATCACGTCTCTTGTCGTACCCGGGATCTCCGTAACAATGGCCCGGTCTTCCCTGAGCAAAGCATTCATCAAAGAGGATTTTCCGACATTGGTCTTGCCGACGATGACCGTCGCGATACCGTGACGGTATACTTTCCCTTCTTCCGCTTTGGCGATTTCCCTGTCGATCTCCTCGACCATCTTCAGCACACGCCGGCGAATCGTATCGGCAACGGTATCGTCAAGCCCGTCTTCGGGGAAATCGATCACCGCTTCCGTTTCGGCGATCAGAGCGATCAAATCATCTCTTATCCTCAAAAAATTCCTGCCTTTATCACCCTTTAAACGGGTAAGGGAAAAATCAAGATCTTTCTCGTCAATGGCGTGAATCGTTTCGATCACGGCTTCGGCCTGAGACAGATCGATCCTGCCGTTGAAAAAAGCACGTTTGGTGAATTCTCCCGGCAGCGCCAGTTTAGCTCCGAGAGCAAGCAGCAACTCCATAATCCGGTGCGCTGCCAGACGACCGCCGTGGCATTGAAATTCCACCATTTCTTCTTTCGTATAGGAATGATCTTTTCTCATCAGCGCCATTAAAACTTCATCATAAATCTTATCTCTGAAGATCACATGACCGTAATGAAGATGATAGCCCTGCGCTTCATCCCAGGAAAAAGGAGTATGAGGTCGAAAAACCTTTTTTGCCAATGCCCAGCTTCCCTCGCCTGAAAGGCGCACGATGGCGATGCCGCCGATTCCTTCGGGCGTGGAAATTGCACAGATCAGAGGATAATCCATAAAACGGCCTCCTTTATCCGACAATAAACAGAAAGACCCGCCGTCGTCCTGACGTCGAGTCTCTTTCGCAATTATATCAGACCCTTCATCGCGTCGGGAAGAGATCTTCTGGTCCTGTCGCTGTCAACAAAAACATTCTTTTCTGCTTATTTCTTTTTTGCAACGACAACTTTGCGATAGGGTTCTTCCCCTTCGCTGAAGGTACGAACCTGATCATCACTTTGCAAAACCGTATGAATAATGCGCCGTTCATAGGGGCTCATCGGTTCCAAAGACATATTTTTACCGGTTTCCTTGACGCGTTCGGCTAATTTTTTGGCGAGACGTTCCAGGGTTTCTTCACGTTTGGCACGATAACCTTCAACGTCAAGAATATATTTACTGTGTTTTTCAAAATGACGGGAAACCGTCAGATTCGTCAGATACTGCAGCGCATCGAGAGTTTCCCCGCGACGACCGATAAGAATGCCCAGATCTTTACCGATCAGATCAAGCGTCACGAATTCTTCGCCTTCGGCGGCGCGAATATCCACATTGAGCTCAAATTTTCTGAACATTTCTTCCAGAAATTCAATGGCATAGGCAGTAACACTGTCTTCGGCGGAAACCCGCACAACGGCGTCTTTTGAACCGATGCCGAAAATTCCCTTTGCGGGCATCTGTACAATTTCTATCGAAACATCTTCACGAGAGCGATTCAATTCCGCCAAGGCAGCGTCGACCGCTTCATCAATGGTTTTTCCCGATTTTTCCAGGGTTTTCATGAAAGATATACTCCTTTCCGATCAATACCAGGGCTTATCACGTTTATCATCAGA